>NZ_JBHXEM010000148.1:0-20439 GCF_042724755.1 Kitasatospora sp. NPDC127067
GCCACCGCGTCCGCGTCACCCGACACCACCGTCGACGACGGACCGTTCACCGCCGCCACCGACAACCGGCCCACGATCCGCTCCCGCACCGCCTCCACCGGCAGGGGAACCGACGCCATCCCGCCACGGCCCGCCAACGCACCCACCGCACGGGAACGCAACGCGACCACCCGCGCCCCGTCGTCGATGCTCAGACCGCCCGCCACCACGGCCGCGGCGATCTCGCCCTGCGAGTGGCCCACCACCGCGTCCGGGACGACCCCGAACGCGCGCCACACCTCCGCCAGCGACACCATCACGGCCCACAGCACCGGCTGCACCACGTCGACCCGCGCCAGCAGCGCCTCCGAGCCCAGCGCCTCCGCCAACGACCAGTCCACGTAAGGCGCCAGCGCCCGCCCGCACTCGGCCATCCGTTCCGCGAACACCTCCGATTCGGCCAGCAGCTCCGCAGCCATCCCCACCCACTGCGAACCCTGACCCGGGAACACCAGCACCGAACGACCGGAAACCAACCTGCCGCCGGCCACCGCAGCACCCTGCGACAGCGCGGTCAGGTGCTCGGCGAGGTTCTCCTCCGTGCCCACCAGCACCGCGCGGTGTCCCAGCGCGCTGCGGCCCGTGGCCAGGGAGAAGGCCACGTCCGTGGCGCGGACGCCCGACCCGTCTCCGATCCGGGCCGACAGCGCGGCGGCCTGGGCGCGCAGCGCCTCCGGAGTGCGCGCCGAGAGGAGCAGGGGGACGGCGGCGGGTGCGGTCTCCGGTGTCCCGGGCTGGTCGACGAGCGTGTCCGCGGGAGCTGTCGGGTCGGCCGGGGCCTGTTCGAGGATGACGTGGGCGTTGGTGCCGCTGACGCCGAAGGAGGACACCCCCGCCCGCCGCGGACGGCCCGTGTCGTCCCACGTACGGGCCTCCGTCAGCAACCGCCCGGCCCCCGCGGACCAGTCCACCTCGGGCGTCGGACCGTCCACGTGCAGCGTCTTCGGCATCACGCCGTGCCGCAGGGCGAGCACCGACTTGATGACCCCCGCCACACCGGCGGCAGCCGAGGCGTGTCCGATGTTGGACTTCAGCGAGCCGATCCACACCGGACGGTCCGCGGGCCGGTCCTGCCCGTACGTCGCCAGCAGCGCCTGCGCCTCGATCGGGTCGCCCAGCCGCGTCCCCGTACCGTGCGCCTCCACCACATCCACCGCGGACGCCGACAACCCCGCATCCGCGAGCGCCGCACGGATCACCCGCTGCTGCGAAGGACCGTTCGGCGCCGTCAGACCATTGCTCGCACCGTCCTGATTCACCGCCGAACCACGGATCACCGCCAGCACCGGATGCCCGTTGCGCCGCGCGTCCGACAGCCGCTCCACCAGCAGCATGCCGACGCCCTCGCCGAAGGCGGTCCCGTCGGCCGCCGCGGCGAAGGACTTGCAGCGGCCGTCCGGGGCGAGTCCGCCCTGTCGGCTGAACTCGACGAACAGTTCGGGGCTGCACATCACGTTGACGCCGCCGGCCAGCGCCAGCGAGCACTCGCCCGACCGCAGCGCCCGTACCGCGAGGTGCAGGGCCACCAGCGAGGACGAGCACGCCGTGTCCACGGTGACCGCGGGGCCTTCCAGGCCGAAGAAGTAGGCCAGGCGTCCGGAGACGATGCTTCCCGAGTTGCCGGTGCCGAGGAATCCTTCGACGTCCTCGGGGATGTAGGGCAGCAGCCGGGCGGCGTAGTCCTGCTGCATCAGGCCGACGTACGTGCCGACCGGGGCGCCGCGCAGGGCGGCCGGGTCGATGGCCGCGCGCTCGAAGAGTTCCCAGGTGGTCTCCAGGAGCAGCCGCTGCTGCGGGTCCATGGCCAGGGCCTCGCGCGGCGAGATGCCGAAGAACTCCGCGTCGAAGTCGGCGGCGTCGTGCAGGAAGCCGCCGTCGCGGGTGACGGAGGTGCCGATGCGGTCGGGATCGGGGTCGTAGAGGGCTTCGACGTCCCAGCCGCGGTCGGTGGGGAACCCGGAGACGCCGTCGCGGCCCTCGGCCAGCATCCGCCACAGGTCCTCGGGTGAGCGGACACCGCCGGGGAGGCGGCAGGCCGCGGAGACGATCGCGATCCGGTCGTCGTCCGCGTCCCGGTTCCGGTCGGCCGGCCCCGCGGGTACGGCGGGCAGGACGGCCGTGGCCGCTTCCGTGTCCGTGAGTCCGGCGCCCAGGAAGTCCGCGAGCGCCGCCGGGGTGGGGTGGTCGAACACCAGGCTGGCGGGTAGCCGCAGGCCGGTGGCGGCGCTCAGGCGGTTGCGCAGGTTCACCGAGGCCAGTGAGTCGAATCCCAGTTCGCGGAAGGCCCGTCCGGGGTCGAGGGTGTCCGGGGAGGCGTGGCCGAGGACCGCTGCCGCGTGGGTGCGGACGAGTTCGACGAGCAGCCGGGTCCGTCCGGTGCCGTCGAGGGCCGCGAGGCGCAGGCGCAGGGCGTTGTCGTCGGCCGTCGCCTCCGCGACCGTGGCCGCCCGGCGCGGCGGTGTGCGCATCAGGCCGCGCAGCAGCGGCGGCAGGGTGCCGTCCGCCGCCGCGGACCGCAGGGCCGCGGCGTCGAGGCGCATCGGGACCAGGGCGGCCCGGTCCACGGTGAGGGCGGTGTCGAGGAGCGCGAGTCCTCGATCGGTGGAGAGTGGCGGCATCCCGGACCGGGCGAGGCGTCGTACGTCGTCCTCGTCCAGGTGTCCGGTGAGGGCGCTGGGCTGCTCCCACAGGGTCCAGGCCAGGGACTGGCCGGCCAGCCCTGCCGCCCGGCGCCGGGTGGCCAGGGCGTCGAGGAAGGCGTTGGCGGCGGCGTAGTTGGCCTGTCCGGGGCCGCCGAAGGTGCCCGCGGCCGAGGAGAAGAGCACGAAGTGCGTGAGGTCGAGGTCGCGGGTCAGTTCGTGCAGGTGGAGGGCGGCGTCGACCTTGGGGCGCAGCACGGCGTCCACCCGTTGGGGGGTGAGTGCGGTGACGACGCCGTCGTCGAGGGTGCCCGCGGTGTGGACCACGGCGGTCAGCGGGTGCGCGGGCGGCAGGTCCGCGAGTACGGCGGCCAGGGCGGTCCGGTCGGCGGCGTCGCAGGCGACGATGGCGCTCTCGGCTCCCAGCGCGGCGAGTTCGGCCCGCAGTTCTTCGGCTCCGGCGGCGGCCGGGCCGCCGCGGGAGAGCAGCAGCAGGTGCCGGACGCCGTGCCCGGTGACCAGACGGCGGGCGACGTGGGAGCCGAGCAGGCCGGTGCCGCCGGTGATGAGGACCGTGCCGTCCGGGTCGAAGGCCCGGAGGGGCCCTGCCGCGTCGTCCGAGGTGTCCGGGTCGTTCCTGAGGACGCGGACCAGGCGGGGTGTGCGGACGTCGTCGCCGCGGACCGCGGCCTGCGGTTCTCCCGAGGCGAGGGCCGCGGCGACGCCCGCGGAGGTGCCGTGCTCGTCGTCGGCGTCGAGGTCGAGCAGGGCGAAGCGCCCGGGGTGTTCGGACCCGGCCGACCGGACCAGGCCCCAGAGCGCGCTGTGCGCGGGGTTGCGGACGTCCTCCCCCTCCTCGGTGCTGACCGCGCCCCGGGTGGCGAACACCAGGCGCGAGCCGGCGAAGCGGTCGTCGGCGAGCCAGGTCCGGACGTCGGCCAGGGCCTGGTGGACGGCCGCGCGGACCGCCGCGGCCGGTCCGGCCGCGTCCGCGGGCTCCGCGGGCTCCGCGGGCTCCGCGGGCTCCGCGCAGGCGAGCAGGACCGTCTCGGGCACCGGGGCTCCGGCGTCGACGGCGGCCAGCAGCGCGGCCAGGTCCGCGGTGCGGTGGACGGGTGCGCCGCTGCCGCGCGGGGGTTCGGTGACCCACTCCGTCGCGTAGAGGTCCTGGTGGCGGCGGCCGTGGGGGGCGCGGTCGGCGCCGAGGCCGGCGGTGCCCGCGGGCCGCAGGACCAGCGCGTCCACGGTCGCCACGGGGGCGCCGGTCGCGTCGGCGACGGCGAGCGTCACCGTGTCGGGTCCGGCCGGGGCGAGCCGGACGCGGATCGCGTCGGCACCGGCGGCGTGCAGGGTCACGCCGTTCCAGGAGAACGGCAGCCGTCCCTCGGGGTGGGCGTCCGCACCGGGGGTGCCGGGCACGCCGGTGGCGTGCAGGGCCGCGTCCAGCAGGGCCGGGTGCAGGCCGAAGCGGGCGGCGTCGGGTGCGGGCCCGGCGGGCACGACGGCCTCCGCGAACAGCTCGTCGCCGCGCCGCCAGGCCGCGCGCAGGCCCTGGAAGGCGGGACCGTAGGCGAATCCGCCCGCCGCGAAGCGGTCGTACAGTCCGTCGAGGGCGAGGGGTTCGGCGCCGGGCGGCGGCCAGGGCATCGGCCCGTCGGCCCCGGCGCCTTCCGCGCCGTCCTGGGCCAGGACGCCTTCGGCGTGCCTGGTCCACTCGTCGTCGAGGGCGCCGTCGAGGTCGCCGTCGGCGGGTGCGTCCGGCCGGGAGTGCAGGCTGAGCGGGCGGTGGCCCAGGGAGTCGGGGGCGCCCACGGTGAGGCGCAGCACTGTGCCGCCGTGTTCGGGCAGCACCAGGGGGGCCTTGAGGGTGAATTCCTCGACCCGGGGGCAGCCGACGCGGGCTCCGGCCTGGAGCGCGAGTTCCAGGAAGGCGGTGCCCGGGAGCAGTGCCCGGCCGCCGACGGCGTGGTCGGCGAGCCACGGGTGGGTGCGGGCCGACAGGCGGCCGGTGAGGAGCAGGCCGTCGCTGTCGGCGAGGACCACGACGGCGCCCAGCAGCGGATGGTCCGCGGGGGTCAGTCCGGCGGAGGTGACGTCGGCGTCGGGCCCGGCGTCGTCCTCCAGCCAGTACGGGTCGCGCTGGAAGGCGTAGGTGGGCAGTTCCACCCGTCCGGGGCGGCGGTCGGCGAAGACCGTGTCCCAGTCCGGGGAGACTCCGCGCAGGTGGAGTTCGGCCAGGGACTCGGTGAACCGGCGCGGGCCGCCGTCGTCGCGGCGCAGGGTGCCCACGGCGGTGGCGTCGGCGCCGGCGTCCTCGGCGGTCTCCAGGACTCCGACGGTGAGGACGGGGTGCGGGCTGCTCTCCAGGAGGACCTGGTAGCCGTCGGCGAGCAGGGCGCGGGTCGCCTGTTCGAAGCGGACGGTCCCGCGGAGGTTGCGGTACCAGTAGTCGGCGTCCAGGGCGGTGGTGTCCTCCAGCAGGCCGCCGGTGAGGGTGGAGTAGAAGGGGACGGCGGACGGGCGGGGGGTCAGTCCGTCGAGCCGGGCGAGCAGTTCGGTGCGGATGTCCTCGACGTGGGCGCTGTGCGAGGCGTAGTCGACGGGGATGCGCCGGCTGCGGATGTCCAGGGCCGTCGTCCGGTCGAGGAACGCGTCGAGCGCGTCGGTGTCGCCGGAGACCACGGTGGAGGCGGGTCCGTTGACGGCGGCGACGGAGAGCCGGCCGTCCCAGGGGGCGAGGTGTTCGGCGACCTGTTCGACGGGCAGGGCCACCGAGGCCATGCCGCCGCGGCCGGACAGCGCCCGGATGGCGCGGCTGCGCAGGGCGACGACCTTCGCCCCGTCCTCCAGGCTCAGCGCTCCCGCCACCACGGCGGCGGCGATCTCGCCCTGGGAGTGGCCGACGACGGCGCCGGGGGTGATGCCGTGGGAGCGCCACAGTTCGGCCAGGGAGACCATGACGGCCCACAGCGCCGGCTGCACCACGTCGACGCGGTCGGCCGGCGGGGTGCTGGGGGCGCCGCGCAGGACGGCTTCCAGGGACCAGTCGACGAAGGGGGTCAGGGCGCGTTCGCAGTCCGCGACGCGGGCGGCGAAGGCGGGGGCGGAGTCGAGGAGTTCGACGGCCATGCCGGCCCATTGGGAGCCCTGTCCGGGGAACACCAGGGCGACTTCGCCGCCGGTTCCGGCGGTGCCGAGGACCAGGCCGGGGACGGTGCGGTCGGCCGCCAGGGCGTCGAGGCCGGCCCGGAACTCCTCGGGGTGGGTGCCGATCAGGACCGCCCGGTGCTCGTGCGCGGCGCGGGTCGTCGCGAGGGCGTGGCCGACCTCGGCCGGGCCGGGGCCGGGGTGGGCGTCGAGGTGGTCGCGGAGCCGTGCGGCCTGGGCGCGCAGCGCTTCGGCGGTGCGTCCGGAGAGCACCCAGGGGAGGACGGCGGGGGCGGCGGGTTCGTCGGCCTGTTCCAGGACGGGTTCGTCCCCCTGTTCCAGGACGACGTGTCCGTTGGTGCCGCTGACGCCGAAGGAGGACACCGCGGCGCGGCGCGGCCGTCCGGTCTCGGGCCAGGGGGTGTTCTCGGTGACCAGGCGTACCGCGCCCGCGGTCCAGTCGATCCGCGGGGACGGGTCCTGCGCGTGCAGGGTGGGCGGGACGGTGCCGTGCCGCATGGCGAGGACGGTCTTGATGACGCCGCCGACGCCGGCCGCCGCCTGGGTGTGTCCGATGTTGGACTTCAGCGAGCCGAGCAGCAGTGGCTGCCCGTCCGCGCGGTTCTGCCCGTAGGTGGCCAGCAGGGCCTGGGCCTCGATCGGGTCGCCCAGCGGGGTGCCGGTGCCGTGCGCCTCGACCACGTCCACGTCGGCGGGGGTGAGTCCGGCGTTGGCCAGGGCGTGGCGGATGACGCGCTGCTGGGCGGGGCCGTTGGGGGCGGTGAGCCTGCTGCTGGCGCCGTCCTGGTTGACGGCGGTGCCGCGGATCAGGGCGAGGACCGGGTGGCCGCCCCGCCGGGCGTCGGAGAGGCGCTCCAGGAGGAGCATGCCGACGCCCTCGCCCCAGCCGGTGCCGTCGGCGGCGGCGGCGAAGGACTTGCAGCGGCCGTCCCGGGCCAGGCCGCCCTGGCGGCTCATCTCCACGAACGGGACGGGTGTCGACATGACCATCGCGCCCCCGGCCAGGGCCAGGGTGCAGTCGCCGGCCCGCAGGGCCTGGGCGGCGAGGTGGATGGCGACCAGCGACGAGGAGCAGGCCGTGTCGATGCTGACCGCCGGGCCCTCCAGGCCGAAGGTGTAGGCGACGCGGCCCGAGGCGACGCTGTCGGAGCTGCCGTTGCCGACGTAGCCGGCCACGTCGTCGGGGACCTGGCGCAGCCGTACCGCGTAGTCCTGGTACATCACGCCGGCGAAGACGCCGGTCCTGCTGCCCCGCAGGGTCGCGGGGTCGATGCCGGCCCGTTCGAACGCCTCCCAGGTGGTCTCCAGGAGGAGCCGCTGTTGCGGGTCCATCGCGAGCGCTTCGCGCGGGGAGATCCCGAAGAATCCGGGGTCGAAGTGCCCGACGTCGTCGAGGAAGCCGCCCAGGGCGGTGTGGCTGGTGCCCTCGCGCAGCTGGTCCGGGTCGTCCAGGTGGTCCAGGTCCCAGCCGCGGTCGCCGGGGAAGCCGGTGATGGCGTCGGTGCCGTCGGTGACCAGGCGCCACAGGTCCTCGGGGGACCGTACGCCGCCGGGGTAGCGGCAGCTCATCGCGACGACCGCGATCGGTTCGCGGCCCGCTTCCTCGGCCTCGGTCAGGCGCCGGCGGGTGTGGTGCAGGTCCGCCGTCACGCGCTTGAGGTAGTCCCTCAGCTTGTCGTCGTTCACCATCGGGAGCCGCCGTCCTGGTTCGGGTGTCGGGTCGGTGTCATGACAGGCCGAGTTCGTTGTCGATGAGGTCGAAGAGTTCGTCGTCGCTGGCGCCGTCCATCCGGTCCTCGATGGAGTCGGCCGCCGTGCCGTCGCCGTCGGCCGCGGTGGCCGCCGGGTCGACGCGGCGCAGGAGTTCCCGGAGCCGGTCGGCGAGCCGTTCGCGGTCCGCCGGGTCGTCGAGGGCGCCGTCGAGGGCGTCTTCCAGGCCGTCCAGTTCGGCGAGGCCGGGGACCGGGCCGGGCCCGCCTTCGGGGACGAGTTCGGCGGCGAGGTGTCCGGCGATCGCCGTCGGCGTGGGGTGGTCGAAGAGCAGGGTGGCCGGCAGGGGGTGGCCGGTGGCGGCGCGCAGCCGGTTGCGCAGTTCCACCGCGGTCAGCGAGTCGAAGCCGACCTCCAGCAGACCGCGTCCGGGATCGACCGCGGCCGGGCCGCTGTGGCCGAGCACCAGGGCGGCGTGGGAGCGGACCAGGTCGAGGAGGACCCGGCCGCGCTGGGTGTCGTTGAGGGACGCCAGGCGCTGCTTCAGGGCGTCCGGCCCGTCGGGGCCGGCGCCGGCGGCGGGGCCCGCGGCGCCGCGCCGGGCGCCGGGGCGCACCAGTCCGCGCAGCAGGGCGGGGACGCCGCCGGCGCCGGCCTGGGCGCGGACGGCCGCGGTGTCGAGCCGCAGCGGGAGGACGACCGGCTCGTCGAGGGCGCCGGCCGTGTCGAACAGCGCCAGTCCCTGGGCCGGGTCGAAGGCGACGATCCCGCCCCGGGCGATCCGTCGCAGGTCGGCCTCGGTGAGCCCGCCGGTCATCCCGGTGCTGTTGGCCCACAGGCCCCAGGCGAGGGAGCGGCCGGGCAGCCCGTCGGCGCGGCGCCGGTGGGCCAGTGCGTCCAGGAAGGCGTTGGCGGCGGCGTAGTTGCCCTGGCCCATGCCGCCGAAGATGCCGGCGATGGACGAGAACAGGACGAACTCGGACAGGTCCGGGCCGGCGGTGAGTTCGTGCAGGTTGATCGCCGCGTCCACCTTGGGGCGCAGGACGAGGTCCAGTTGCTCGGGCGTCATGGTGGCGACGACGCCGTCGGCCAGGACGCCCGCTGCGTGCACCACCCCGGTCAGCGGGTGCGCGGGGGGCAGGGCGGCCAGCAGGGCCGCGAGGGCGTCGCGGTCGGCGGCGTCGCACGCGGCGATCTCGGCGTGCGCGCCCAGCGCGGCGAGCTCGGCGAGGAGTTCGGCCGCGCCGTCGGCGGCGGGGCCGCTGCGGCTGGTCAGCAGCAGGTGCCGGACGCCGTGTTCGGCGGCCAGGTGGCGGGCGACGTGGGCGCCGATGGCGCCGGTGCCGCCGGTGATCAGGACGGTTCCGTCGCCGCTCCAGCCGGGTGTGCGCCCGGCGGCGGCCAGCGGTACGCGGGCCAGCCGGGCGACGTGGACGGCCCCGGCCCGGATCGCGAGCTGGGGTTCCCCGGAGGCGAGGGCTTCGGCGAGTACGCCGGGCGGGGTGTCGTGGGCGTCCAGGTCCAGCAGGACGAAGCGGTCGGGGTTCTCGGTCTGCGCCGAGCGGACCAGGCCCCAGAGCGCGGCCAGGGCCGGGTCCGGGACGTCGTCGCCGGTCACCGGGACCGCGCCGGCGGTGACCAGGACCAGCTTGGAGCCGGTCAGGCGCTCGTCGGCCAGCCAGTCGCGCAGCAGGGCGAGGACCGTGCCGAGGCCGTCGTGGACCGCGTCGCGGAGGGTGCCGGGCGGGGCCGGGACGGGCGGGCAGGCGGCGAGGACCAACCGGGGCGGCGGGCTGCCCGCGTCGAGCAGTGCGGACAGCGCGGCGAGGTCGGCGACCGTACGGCCGGGGAGCGGCGCGGCGCCGGAGGGCAGGGGCGTCCCGGCGCCGAGCACGGTCCAGGACTCCGGGCCGGAGACGGTGCCCGTCGCGGCGCGCTCCGGCAGGGCCTGCCACTCGGGGCGGAACAGTTCCTCGTGGTGTCCGGCGCGGGTGGCCTTGAAGCGGTCGGCCGAGACGGGTCGCAGGACGAGGGAGCGGGCCGAAACCACCGGCCGGCCGGCGGCGTCGGTCGCCCGTACGGCGACGGCGTCGCGGCCCGTGGGGGTCAGCCGCAGCCGGAGTTCGGTGGCGCCGGAGGCGTGCAGGCGCACCCCGTTCCAGGAGAACGGCAGCCAGCCCTGCGCGGGTCCCTCCAGTACGTCGAACACCAGCGCGTGCAGGGCGGCGTCGAGCAGGGCCGGGTGCAGGCCGAACGCGGCGGCGTCCGGCTGCTGCTCCTCCGGCAGGCTCGCGACGGCGTACACCTCGTCGCCGAGCCGCCAGGCCGCGCGCAGGCCCTGGAACGCGGGGCCGTAGGCGAAGCCGCCGTCCGCGAAGCGGTCGTACAGGCCTTCCGTGTCGAGGGGGACGGCTCCGGACGGCGGCCAGGCCGCGGGGTCGACCGGGTCGACCGGGTCCGCCGGGTCGGGGTCTGCGGCGGAGGTGAGCAGGCCGCTCGCGTGCCGGGTCCAGGGGGCGTCGGCGCCGTCGTCGGCGGCCCGGGCGTGGACGCTCAGCGGGCGGGTGCCGGAGGCGTCCGGGCTTCCGACGGTGAGCTGGAGTGTGACGGCTCCGCCCGCCGGGAGCACCAGCGGCGCCTCCAGGGTCAGTTCCTCGACCTGGTCGCAGCCGACCTGGTCGCCCGCGCGGACCGCGAGTTCCAGGAACGCGGTGGCGGGGAACAGCACGCCCTCGTAGACGCCGTGGTCGGCCAGCCAGGGGTGGCTGCGGACCGAGAACCTGCTGGTGAACAGGAAGCCGTCGGAGTCCGCGAGTTCCGTTCCGGCGCCGAGCAGCGGGTGGTCGACCGTCAGCAGTCCGGCCGCGGGCAGGCCGGCCGTGGCCGGGCCGGCCGGCAGCCAGTAGCTGCCGCGCTGGAAGGCGTAGGTCGGCAGGTCGACGGCGGAGCGGGACGGGCCGCCGGAGTGGACGGCGTTCCAGTCCACGGGGACGCCCGTGACGTGCAGCCGGGCCAGGGCGGCCGTCGCCGCGGGGGCTTCGGGCCGGTCCTTGCGCAGCAGGGGCACCAGCACGGGGCTGCCGCCGGCGCCGGTCAGGCAGTCCTGGCCCATGGCGGTGAGCGCGCCGTCGGGTCCGAGTTCGAGGAACGCGGTGACGCCGTCGCGCTCCAGGTGGCGTACGCCGTCCTGGAAGCGGACGGTGCCGCGCACGTGCTCCACCCAGTAGTCCGGTGAGCCGAGCTGCTCGGCGGTGGCCGGCTCGCCCGTCAGGTCGGAGACGACGGGGATGGCGGCCTCCCCCGGGACGATCCGGGCCGCGACCTCGCGGAACTCGGCGAGCATCGGCTCCATGAGGGGCGAGTGGAAGGCGTGGGAGACCCGCAGCCGTCGGGTCTTGCGGCCGCGCGCGGCGAGCACGGCGGCGATCTCGTCCACCACCGCCGCGTCGCCGGAGATCACGGTCGAGGCCGGGCCGTTGACCGCGGCGAGGCCGACGTCGCTCTCGCGGCCCGCGAGCAGCGGCAGCACCTCCTCCTCCCCGGCGGCGAGGGCGACCATCGCGCCGCCCGCCGGGAGGGCCTGCATCAGTCGTCCCCGCGCGACCACCAGCCTCGCGGCGTCGGGCAGCGCGAACACCCCGGCGACGTGGGCGGCGGCCAGCTCTCCCACGGAGTGGCCGAGCAGCCGGTCGGGACGCACGCCCCAGTGCTCGACGAGGCGGAAGAGTGCGACGCCGAGGGCGAACAGGGCGGGCTGGGTGTATTCGGTGCGGTCCAGCAGGCCGTGGCCGGGGTCGCCGGGGGCCGCGTCGATCACCTCCCGCAGCGGGTGGTCGAGCAGCGGGTCGAGTTCCGCGCAGACCGCGTCGAAGGCGTCGGCGAAGACCGGGAACCGCGCGTACAGTTCGGCGCCCATCCCGGTGCGCTGGCTGCCCTGGCCGGGGAACAGGAAGGCGGTCTTCGCGGCCGGGCCGGTGACACCGCTCACCAGGTCCGCCGACGGCTCGCCGGCGGCGAGGGCGGTGAGCCCCTGGAGCAGGGTCTGCCGGTCCGTGCCGGTGAGGGCGGCCCGGTACTCGAAGGCGCTGCGGTTCAGCGCCAGGGAGCGGCCCAGGTCCGCGACGGCGAGGGTCGGGGCGTGCTCCACGTGCCGGAGCAGCCGGGCGGCCTGCTCCCGCAGCGCGTCCGCGCCACGGGCGGAGAGCAGCCAGGGCAGGGCGGGCGTGTCGGGGGTGGTCGCCGGGGTCGGCGCGGGGGCGGCGGGCGGGGCCGGTTCGGTGGGCTGTTCGAGGATGGTGTGGGCGTTGGTGCCGCTGACTCCGAACGACGACACCGCGGCCCGCCGGGGGCGGCCGGTCTCCGGCCACGGGGTGTCCTCGGTGAGCAGCCGGACCGCACCGGCCGACCAGTCGACATGGGGTGTCGGCGTGTCCACGTGGAGGGTGCGCGGCAGCGCCCCGTGCCGCATGGCCTGCACCATCTTGATGATGCCGGCGACTCCGGCGGCGGCCTGGCTGTGCCCGATGTTCGACTTCAGCGACCCCAGCCACAGCGGCTGCTGCGCGCCGCGTTCCCGGCCGTACGTGGCCAGGAGTGCCTGGGCCTCGATCGGGTCGCCCAGCCGGGTCCCGGTGCCGTGCGCCTCCACCGCGTCGACCTCGGAGGCGGTCAGTCCGGCGTCGGCGAGGGCCGCCCGGATGACCCGCTGCTGGGAGGGTCCGTTGGGGGCGGTCAGGCCGTTGCTGGCGCCGTCCTGGTTGACGGCGGAGCCGCGTACGAGGGCGAGCACCGGGTGGCCGTTGCGCCGGGCGTCCGAGAGGCGTTCCAGGACGAGCAGTCCGGCGCCCTCGGCCCAGGAGGTGCCGTCGGCGGCGGCGGCGAACGGTTTGCAGCGGCCGTCCTCGGCGAGCACCCGTTGGCGGCTGAACTCCACGAACGCGCCCGGTGTCGACATCACGGTCACCCCGCCGGCGAGCGCCAGCGAGCATTCGCCGGCCCGCAGCGACCGGGCCGCGAGGTGGACCGCGACCAGCGACGAGGAGCACGCCGTGTCGACGGTCACCGCGGGCCCTTCGAGGCCGAGGCTGTAGGAGATCCGCCCGGACGCCACGCTGCCCGCGCTGCCGATGCCGAGGTAGCCCTCGAACTCTTCGGAGGGTTCGGTGACGCGCGACCCGTAGTCGTGGTGGCTGCATCCGACGAAGACGCCGCTCGCGCTGCCCTTGAGTGACAGCGGGTCGATGCCGGCCCGCTCGAACGCCTCCCAGGAGAGTTCGAGCAGCAGCCGCTGCTGGGGGTCGATGGTCAGCGCCTCGCGCGGGGAGATCCCGAAGAAGGCCGGGTCGAAGCGGTCGGCGTCGTGGAGGAAGCCGCCTTCCCGCGCGTAGGTGCTGCCGACCCGGTCCGGGTCCGGGTCGTAGAGGCCGTCCAGGTCCCAGCCCCGTCCGGTGGGGAAGCCGGTGATCGCGTCCTGTCCGCCCGCGACGAGCTCCCACAGCTCCTCGGGGGTGCTGACGCCGCCGGGGTAGCGGCAGCTCATGGCGACCACGGCGATCGCCTCGTCCTCGGACACCGCGGCGGCCGCGGGCACCTGCCCGGGAGCGTCGGTCGTCTCCGTGGCGGGCGCCCCCGGCAGTTCGGTGCGCAGGTGTCCTGCCAGGACCGTGGCCGTGGGGTAGTCGAAGGCCAGGGTCACCGACAGGCGCAGGCCGGTGACCGCGGCGAGCCGGTTGCGCAGTTCGACGGCGGTCAGCGAGTCGAAGCCGATCTCCTTGAACGCCTGGTCGGGTCCCACCGCCTCGGGCCCGGGGTGGCCGAGCACGGCGGCGACCTCGGAACGGACCAGGTCCAGCAGGGCCCGGTCCCGTTCCGCCGGGGGCAGTGCGGCCAGCCGCAGGGCCGGCGGCTCGGCGCCGTCGGCCGTGCCCCGGGGCCCGGCCGCGGCGGCGAGCACGTCCCGTACCTCGGGCAGGTCCCCGAGGGCGGCACTGGGCCGGAGCGCGGTGAACGCCCGGGTGAAGCGGTCCCAGGCGAAGTCGGCGACGAGGACCGCCGTCTCGTCGTGGTCGAGGGCCTGACGCAGCGCGATCGTGGCCGTGGCGGGATCCATGGCGGGCAGGCCGTCGCGGATCAGCCGTTCGGCGACCGCTCCGGAGGCGAGGCTGTCGCCGCCCCACAGGCCCCAGGCCACCGAGGTGCCGGGCAGTCCGAGGTCGCGGCGCTGCCGGGCCAGGGCGTCGAGGTAGGCGTTGGCGGCGGCGTAGCTGCCCTGGCCGGTGCCGCCGAGCGTGCCGGCGAGCGAGGAGAACAGCACGAAGGCGGTCAGGTCGAGTTCACGGGTGAGCTCGTCGAGGTTGCGTGCGCCGTCGAGCTTGGGGCGCAGGACGCCGGCCGCGCGTTCGGGGGTGATCGAGTCGATCACCCCGTCGTCGAGGACGCCCGCGGTGTGCAGTACGGCGCGCAGCGGGCGCTCGGCCGGAATGCCGGCGAGCAGTTCCGCCAGTGCGTCGCGGTCCGCGACGTCGCAGGCCACCGCGGTGGCGGCGGCGCCGAGTCCGCGCAGTTCGGCCAGCAGGGCGTCGGCGCCCGGGGCCTGTGCGCCGCGCCGGCTGGTGAGCAGCAGGTGCGCGGTGCCGGTGCGGGCGAGCCAGCGGGCGATCTGGGCGCCGAGGCCGCCGGTGCCGCCGGTGATCAGGACCGTGCCCTCGGGTGTCCAGTCGCGTACGGGGGCGGTGTCACCGAGTCCGGCGTGGACGACCCTGCGGCCGTAGAGGCCGGTGGCGCGCACCGCCAGCTGGTCCTCGCCGTCCGGGCTCGTCAGTGCTTCGGCGAGCCGGGTCGCGGCCCGGCCGTCGAACCGGCGCGGCAGGTCGACCAGGCCGGCCCACCGCTGCGGGTACTCGACACCGGCGACCCCGCCGAGGCCCCAGACCAGGGCCTGGAGCGTGCTGTCGATCCGGTCGGAGCGGCCGACCGACACCGCGCCCCGGGTGGCGCACCAGAGCGGGGCGTCGGTGCCGAGGTCGCCCAGGGCCTGGAGGAGTGCGACCGTCAGGGTGAGGCCGCGGGGAAGCGCCGATCCGTCGGCGTGCGGTTCTTCGGCCAGGGCGAGCAGTGACAGGATTCCGGCGGGCGGCCCGTCGGTGTGGTCGTGGGCGTCGCGCAGCAGTGCGGCGAACCGTGTCCGGTCGGTCGCGTCGGGGCCCACCTCGACCAGGACGGGTGTGGCGCCGTGTCCGCTCAGGGAGTGCGCGGCGAACGCGACGGCCGGGTCGTCGGCGGCGCCGGCCGGGGCGACGACGAGCCAGCTGCCGGTGAGCCGGGGCCGCTCGGGTGCCGGCAGGGGCTTCCAGGCGACCCGGTAGCGCCAGCTGTCGGCGGTCCGGTCGCCGGCCCGGCCGCGCGCCCACTCGGCGAGGGTGGGCACCAGGGAGGCGAGGGAGGCCCTCAGTTCCCCGTCCTCGACCCGCAGGGTGGTGGCGAGGGCGTCCAGGTCCCCGTGGTCGACCGCCTCCCAGAAGCCGGAGTCGGCCGGGCCGGCGCCGGTCGTGGCGTCCGTGCCGGTCAGGGCGTCGGCGGGCCGGCCGGGGGTGGTGTCCAGCCAGTAGCGCTGCTGCTGGAAGGCGTAGGTGGGCAGGGGCCGCTTGCGCGCGCCGGTTCCGGCGAACACCGTGCCCCAGTCCACCGGCAGTCCGCGGACGTGGAGTTCGGTGAGCGCGGCGAGGAAGCGGCCGGGGCCGCCCTCGGTGCGCCGCAGGGTGCCGACGACGGCTCCGTCGCCGGCTCCGGCCGCTTCGACGGCCTCCTGGAGCCAGACGGTCAATGCGGGGTGGGTGCTGCACTCGACGAAGGTGTGGTGTCCGTCGGCGATGAGCGCGTGGACCGCCCGTCCGAACTCGACCGGCCGGCGCAGGTTCTCGTACCAGTACGCGGCGTCCAGGCCCAGGGTGTCCACGGGGCCGCCGCTGACCGTGGAGTAGAACGGGATGTCGGACGTCCGCGGCGCGGTGCCGCCGAGGAGGGTGAGCAGTTCCTCCCGGAGCTCCTCCACCTGGGGCGAGTGTCCGGCGAAGTCCACGCCGGGGACCGGCCAGGTCAGGACGCCCGCCTCGGAGTACTGCTCGCGCAGTCGTTCCAGTGCCGCCGGGTCGCCGGAGACCGTCACCGACGTCGGCCCGTTGACCGCGGCGACGTCGAGTGCCCCGTCGTGGGCGGACAGTGCTTCGCGGACGGCTTCGACCGGCTGCGGCACGAACAGCATGCCGCCGCGTCCGGTCAGGGCCAGCAGGGCCCGGCTGCGCAGGGCGACGATCCGGGCGGCGTCGTCCAGCGAGAGCGCGCCGGCCACGCAGGCGGCGGCGATCTCGCCCTGGGAGTGGCCGACCACGGCGTCGGGGACGATCCCGTGCGCCCGCCACAGCTCGGCCAGCGACACCATCACCGCCCACAGCACCGGCTGCACCACGTCCACCCGGTCCAGCGGGGGCGCGTCGGGCTCGTCCCGCAGGACCGCGAGCAGCGACCAGTCCAGGTGCGGGGCGAGGGCACGTTCGCAGGCCGTGATCCGGTCGGCGAAGGCCGGGGCGTGGTCGAGCAGTTCCCGGGCCATGCCGGCCCACTGGGATCCCTGGCCGGGGAAGACGAAGACGGTCCTGGCCGATCGGGCGACGGTGCCTTCGACCAGGCCGGGTGCGCGGTCTCCCGCGGCCAGCGCGGCCAGGCCGCCCAGCAGGGCCGCGCGGTCGTCGCCGACGACGGCTGCGCGGTGCTCGAAGGCGGTCCTGGTGGTGGCCAGGGAGTGGCCGACGTCGACGGACGACAGCTCCGGATGCTCCGTCAGGTACGTGTGCAGCCGCTCCGCCTGGGCCTTCACCGCCTCGGCGGTCCGCCCGGACAGGACCCACGGGACGGCGGACGCCCCGGGTACGGGCGCGGGTGCGGGTACGGGTGCGAGCTCGGGCTCGGCGGGCGGCTGCTCGATGACGACGTGGGCGTTGGTGCCGCTCAGGCCGAACGAGGACACGCCGGCCCGGCGCGGCCGGCCGGTCTCCGGCCAGGGGGTGGCCTCGGTCAGCAGTGCGACGGCGCCCGCCGTCCAGTCGACGTTCGGGGACGGCCGGTCGATGTGCAGGGTCCGCGGCAGCTCGCCGTGCCCCATGGCCAGCACCATCTTGATGATGCCGCCGACCCCGGCGGCGGCCTGGGTGTGCCCGATGTTCGACTTCAGCGACCCGAGCCGCACCGGCCGGTCGGCCGGCCGGTCCTGGCCGTAGGTGGCCAGCAGCGCGTCGGCCTCGATCGGGTCGCCCAGCCGGGTGCCGGTGCCGTGCGCCTCGACGGCGTCCACGTCGGCGGCCGTCAGCCCGGCGTTCGCCAGCGCGTCGCGGATCACCCGCTGCTGGGCCAGGCCGCTGGGCGCGGTCAGCCCGTTGCTCGCGCCGTCCTGGTTGATCGCCGAGCCGCGCAGCACCGCGAGCACCGGGTGGCCGTTGCGGCGGGCGTCCGAGAGGCGTTCCAGGAGCAGCAGGCCCACGCCCTCGGCCATGCCGAAGCCGTCCGCCGAGGCGGCGAAGGACTTGCAGCGCCCGTCCTCGGCGAGCCCGCGCTGCCGGCTGAAGCCGGTGAACGACAGCGGGGTGCCCATCACCGTGGCGCCGCCCGCCAGTGCCAGCGCGCATTCGCCCGAGCGCAGCGACTGCGCGGCGAGGTGGACCGCCACCAGGGACGAGGAGCAGGCCGTGTCCACGGTCACGGCGGGCCCCTGGAGGCCGAGTTGGTAGGCGACCCGCCCGGACAGGACGCTGGTGGAGATGCCCGCGATGAACAGGCCCTCCAGTTCCTCGGGGATGTCGCGCAGGGTGCCGCCGTAGCCCTGGTAGGAGGCGCCGGCGAAGACACCGGTCGGGGTGCCGTGCAGGGACGCCGGGTCGATGCCGGCGCGCTCGATCGCCTCCCAGGAGGTTTCGAGCAGCAGTCGCTGCTGCGGGTCCATGGCCAGGGCCTCGCGCGGCGAGATCCCGAAGAACCCGGGGTCGAAACGGTCCGCGTCCCTGACGAATCCGCCCGCGGCGGCGTAGCTCCGGCCGGGCCGGTCGGGGTCCGCGTCGTACAGCGCGTCGAGGTCCCAGCCCCGGTCGGACGGCAGCCCGGAGACGGCGTCGCGCCCGTCGGCGACCAGGCGCCACAGGTCCTCGGGGGTGCGTACGCCGCCGGGGTAGCGGCAGCTCATGGAGACGATCACGATGGGGTCGTCGTCCGCGGCGGGCGCCGCCGACGGGGGCTGCCGGACGGTGGCGGGCTCCTCGGCGGCACCCAGCAGTCCGGTCTCCAGGCGCCGGGCGAGCGCGGTCGCCGACGAGTAGTCGAAGACGACGGTGACCGGGAGCCGCAGGCCCGTGGCGGTGTTGAGCCGGTTGCGCATGTCCACGGCGGTCAGGGAGTCGAAGCCCAGGTCGCGGAAGGCACGGCCGGGGGCGACCGCGTCCGGCGAGTCGTGGCCGAGGACGTCGGCCGCGTGGGTCCGGACCAGGTCGACCAGCACCCGGGTCCGCTCGGCAGCCGGGAGCGGCTCCAGCCGGTCGCGCAGCGCCGAGGGCGTTCCCTCGGCCCCGGTCCCGCCGGTCTCCGGTTCGGCGGCCAGCGCGGTGCGCACCTCGGGGAGTTCCCCGATCAATGGGCTGGGGCGGGCCGAGGTGAAGAGCGTCGCGAAGCGGTCCCAGTCGATGTCGGCGACCACGACCACCGTCTCGTCGTGGTCCAGGACCTGCTGGAGCCCGATGATCGCGACCGCGGGCGGCATGAAGAGCACGCCGTGGCCGCGCAGGGTCTCCTCCACCAGTTCGGCCGCCATCCCGGCCCCGCCCTCGGGGTTCCAGATCCCCCACACCACGGAGGTCGCGGCGAGGCCGCGGCTCCGGCGGTCCTCGGCGAGGCCGTCGAGGTAGGCGTTGGCGGCGGCGTAGGCGCCGTGGACGGCGCTGCCCCACACCCCGGAGATGGAGGAGAACAGCACGAACGCGTCGAGCGTGTCCCGGTCGAAGAGCAGGTCCAGGTTCCTGGCCCCGCCGGCCTTGGCGTGGAGGGTGTCGGCGAACTCGTCCGCGTCGGTGTCGGACAGCGGCACCAGCAGCCCGGCGCCTGCGGCGTGGAAGACGGTGCTGATCCGGTGGCCGTCCTGTTCGAGGCCGTCCTTGAGCTCGCGCAGGGCCTCCAGGTCGGCGACGTCGCACGAGGCCAGGGTGACCCGGGTGCCGAGGGCGGCCAGCTCCTCGGAGAGCTCCGGCGCACCCGGCGCGTCCGCGCCGCGCCGGCTGACCAGCACCAGGTGCCCGGCTCCCCGCCGGGCCAGCCAGCGCGCGATCTGCGCGCCGATCCCACCGGTGCCGCCGGTGATCAGCACGGTGCCCCCGGGCCGCCAGCTGCGCCGCGGCGCGGTGTCGCCCAGGGCGGACCGGACCAGCCGCCGGCCGTGGCAGCCGGTGGCCCGTACGGCGACCTGGTCCTCGTCCCCGGCGCCGCCGGCCAGCACCCGGCACAGCTGCGGGGCGGTGTCCGTGTCCAGGACCTCCGGGAGGTCGATGAGACCGCCCCAGCGCTGCGGGAACTCCAGCGCGGCGACCCGGCCCAGACCCCAGAGCAGGTTCTGCGCGGCGCTGACCGCGCTCCCGGTGTCCGTGCCCCCGACCGACACCGCGCCCCGGGTCGCCCACCACAGGGGCGCGTCGATCCCGGCGTCGCCGAGGGACTGCACCAGGGCCAGGTTGAGCGCGGCGCCCAGCGGGACGGAGGGGTGCGCCGAGTGCGGGCGCTCGTCGAGGCCGAGCAGCGACAGCACTCCCGTCACCGGGCCGGGCAGCGCGTCGAGGGACGCGCGGACCCGGTCGGCCAGCACGGCGCGGTCGGCCTCGGCCTCGGTGATCCGTACGTGGATCACCGAAGCCCCGGCCTGCTCCATGACCTGGACGGTCGTCTCCGATCGGCGCACCCCGTCCTCGGGCCGACCGTCCGACGACAGCACGAGCCAGTTGCCGTCCAGTGCGGCCGGGGGGCCCTCGGGCAGGGCCCGCCAGGTCACGCGATAGCGCCAGGAGTCGACCACCGAACGCTCGGTGCGCTCGGTGCGCCAGGTGGCGAGCGCGGGGAGCACCACGTTCAGCGGGTCCTCGGGCGTCACCCCCAGGGTCGTGGTGAACCGGTCCAGGTCGCCTCCGCCCAGGGCCTCCCAGAAGTCGTCGCCGTCCGAGGACGTTCCGGAAGGACCGCCCGCCGCGGGGCCGGTGTCCTCCAGCCAGTACGGGCGACGCTGGAAGGGGTAGGTGGGCAGGGAGATGCCGTCCGGACGGTGTCCGGCGAACACCCGGTCCCAGTCGGGCGACAGGCCGCCCGCGTGGGCCTCTCCCAGGGACGTCAGGAAGCGGTCGAGGCCGCCCTCGCCGCGCCGCAGCGTGCCCACGACCACGGCGGGGCCCTGCGCGGAGCCGGCGGTGTCGGCCGCGTCGGCGGTCTGCTGGACGCCGAAGGTGAGCACGGGGTGCGGGCTGGACTCGACGAAGAACCGGAAGCCCTCCCCCAGCAGCGCCGCCGTGGCCTGCTCGAACTCGACGGTCTCCCGCAGGTTGCGGTACCAGTACTCGGCGTCCAGGGACTTCGTGTCCAGCCAGCCGCCCGTCACCGTCGAAAGGAACGGCACCGTGCCGGACAGGGGTGCGATGCCGTCCAGGTCGGACAGCAACCGCTCGCGGACCTCCTCGACGTGCGCGGAATGCGACGCGTAGTCGACCTCGATCAACCGCGCCCGCACCCCCTCACCCACCAGCGCATCGACCAGTGCCGCCACCGCGTCCGCGTCACCCGACACCACCGTCGACGACGGACCGTTCACCGC
>NZ_JBHXEM010000149.1:0-19366 GCF_042724755.1 Kitasatospora sp. NPDC127067
CTCCGGGCTTCGTTCTTTCGTGTTTCCAGCTTATCAGATGTTTTCCGCTCCGTTTCCGGGGCTTCGTTCATCCAACTCGCCGGTGTCTTCCGGGGCTTGACGCCCTGTCCGACGTTTCAAACTCTAGCCGATCCCCGCTCCGAAAAGCGAATCCGACCGCAATCCGATAAAACGCGCACGCCGAATAAGCACCAGGTCGGGACGCGAAAAGCGAAAACGACCGGCACGAACCGAGAAGTGGTGTTTCAAAGGATTGGCTGCCTCGGGACCGTCCGCGCAGACGCGTGTCCGGTGCTCCCAGCCAGGCAGCTCGAAGAACTGTACGCGCTTCGGCGGCGGGATGCAAACGTCGTGCAAAGACCGCTGGCCGGACCCCGGGGGGAGGGGTCCGGCCGGCGGAGCTGTGCGGCTCAGCTGTTGGAGCGGGCGGCTCAGCTGTTGGTGGGGAAGCCCAGGTTGATGCCGCCGTGCGACGGGTCCAGCCAGCGCTGGGTCACGGCCTTGCCCCGGGTGAAGAACTGCACGCCGTCCGGGCCGTACGCGTGGGTGTCGCCGAACAGCGAGGCCTTCCAGCCGCCGAAGGAGTAGTAGGCGACCGGCACCGGGATCGGCACGTTGATGCCGACCATGCCGACCTCCACCTCGAACTGGAAGCGCCGGGCCGCGCCGCCGTCGTTGGTGAAGAGGGCGGTGCCGTTGCCGTACGGGTTGGCGTTGATCAGCGCCAGGCCCTCCTCGTACGAGTCGACGCGCACGACCGAGAGGACCGGGCCGAAGATCTCGTCGTTGTAGACGGACATGCCGGGCTTCACGTGGTCGAACAGCGTGGGGCCGAGCCAGAAGCCGTCGGCCGTCGGGGAGCCGTTGCGGTCCTCGGCGGTGACCGGGTGCTTGCGGCCGTCCACGGCGAGCTCGGCGCCGTCGGCGACGCCGGACTCCACGTAGGAGGTGACCTTGTCCCGGTGCTGGCCGGTGACCAGCGGGCCCATCTCGGAGTCGCCGTTGCAGCCCGGGCCGACCTTCAGGGTGGCGATCCGCTGCTTGATCTTCTCGACCAGCTCGTCGCCGATCGGGTCGACCGCGACCAGCACGGACACCGCCATGCAGCGCTCGCCGGCCGCGCCGAAGCCGGCGTTGACGGCGGCGTCGGCGGCGAGGTCGAGGTCGGCGTCCGGCAGGACCAGCATGTGGTTCTTGGCGCCGCCCAGGGCCTGCACGCGCTTGCCGTAGCGGGTGCCGGTCTCGTAGACGTAGCGGGCGATCGGGGTGGAGCCGACGAAGCTGACGGACTTGACGTCCGGGTGCTCCAGCAGGCGGTCGACGGCCACCTTGTCGCCGTGGACGACGTTGAAGACGCCGTCCGGCAGGCCGGCCTCCTTCCACAGCTCGGCGAGGAAGTTGGCGGCGGACGGGTCCTTCTCCGAGGGCTTCACCACGACGGTGTTGCCGGCCGCGATGGCGATCGGGAAGAACCACATCGGCACCATGGCCGGGAAGTTGAACGGCGAGATGATCGCGACCGGGCCGAGCGGCTGGCGGATCGAGTAGACGTCGACACCGGTCGAGGCCTGCTCGGTGAAGCCGCCCTTGATCAGCTGCGGGATGCCGCAGGCGTACTCCACGACCTCCAGGCCGCGGGCGATCTCGCCCAGCGCGTCGGAGTGCACCTTGCCGTGCTCCGCCACGATGATCGAGGCCAGCTCGTCGCGGCGGGCGTTCAGCAGCTCGCGGAAGGCGAAGAGCACCGTCGTCCGCTTCGCGATCGAGGCGTTGCGCCACTCGGTGAAGGCCGCGGCGGCGGCGGCCACCGCCTGGTCGACCTCGGCGATCCCGGCGAAGTCGACCTGGCCGGCGACCTGGCCGGTGGCCGGGTCGAAGATCTCACCCCGGCGGGGGGCCGCACCGGCGGTGGCGACCGGCTTGCCGCTGATCCAGTGAATGATGTGCTTGCTCAAGGTCCGTCTGCCTCCGAAGTCCCGGGCGGCGTCCTGCCACCGGTCCGGTCTGGCGCCGCCCGCATGGGCCGGGCGCCGGGAAATCACGGGGCTACCGCGTTCGTCTTCCAGTCTGGTGGCCGTTTCGGTCCTGCTCAACGAACAGGCTGACGGGGATCGTGGATTCAGCCTTACAGGTCGTCCGGTCGCTCGGCCGAACGGGCGGCTCCACCGGGCCGGGGCCTCAGGCCTCCCCGTCCTCCGGCTCCTCCAGGTACGGGTCGTGCAGGCCGTCCGCCGCTTCCCGGGTCTCCAGCAGGTCCAGCCGCAGGTCCTGGGCCCAGGCGAGCGCCCACCGCTTCAGCCCGTCGACCTCCCCGGCCGGAACGCCCCGGGCGCGGAACCGCCCGTCCGCCGCGTCGGCGAGCGTCTCCAGTCGGTCGGCCAGTGCCGTGGGCTGGAAGTCCGGGTCCAACTCACCTGCCAGTGCGATCAGTTCGCCCTCGCGGTAGTAACGGGTGAGGGCGTGGACGTCGATCAGGTCGCGCGGCATGCCCCGGTCCACGAGGAGCGCGGTGGTCAGCGCGGCCGCGTCCTCCAGGGCGACGACCGGCAGCACCACGGGAGGCTCGTCCGGCCCGGGCGCACCGAGGTCGAGGCGGACCGGGCGGTGGCCCAGCGGCTCCTTGCGCAGTTCCACCGAGTGCGACCGCCCGCCGAGCGCCAGCCGGACGGTGAGCTGCTCCAGCCGCGGTGTGCCCGGCCGCTCGACGGCCTCCCCGCCCGCCGCCCGGTACGCCTCGCGCAGCGCGGCGGCCACCTCCGGCAGGTCGGCGCCGCCGGTGGCCAGGGTCAGCCCGTCCTGCGGGCAGGCCGCGACGCCGTGGGCGCGCAGCGCGTGCCCGCCGGCCAGCGCGAGGCCGTACCGGTCGCAGACTGGTGCGGCCGCGGCGGCCAGGCGCAGCTGGGCGGGGCCCGGGCGGAGGGACGCGTCGACGGCGTGCGGGACGGTGGTCACGCCTCCAGTCTGACGCGACCGACCGCACGGCGCGCCACCACCGCCGGGCGCCCCCGCGCACCCCGGGGCGCCGGGGCTCCCCCAGGTGCGCCACCGCAGCCGGGCCCCGGAGGGCTCACCAGCCGCTGAGCCTCGCCGCCGCCTCGTGCAGGGCGAGCTCCAGCAGCATCGGGTCGTTGAGCCGCCCGGAGCCGTCGGGCGGGACCAGCCACCGCACGCCCCGGCTGCTGCGCCCGGGGTGCGGCACGACGATCCAGGCGCCCTCCCCCGCACCGCGCACACCGGTGCCGATCCAGCGGGCCGCCGTGCCGACGGGCACCAGGAAGCTGACCTGCTCGCCCCCGAAGTCGGTGAGGACCGGGCCGCAGGTGCGCGGGTCCGTGATCTCCAGGGCCGGGTGCCCGAGCCGCCCGGGGACGGAGAGGACGTCCCAGCGTCGGCCGGCCGGCAGCAGCACCAGGCCCAGCCCGGTGCGCTCCCACTGCTCCCGGAAGGACTCCGGGTCCGGTGCCGCCTGGGCGAGCCAGTGCAGTCCGGTGGTCTCCATGTCGTGTCCCCGCTTCTTGCCGTTCGTACTGTTCGGAGACGGCGGGAGGAACGGGACCCGCCGTCACCAAGGAGAGGCGGACGGCGGGTCCCGATTACACGACTATGGGGTGCCCGGTTGGCGGCGGTCGCGCTTCAGCTGTCGAAGCCGAGCCCCAGGCGGTCGAGGGTGCGCAGCCAGAGGTTGCGGTGGCCGCCGGTGCGGTCCGCCCGCTCCAGCGACCGGGTGGTGAGTTCGATCCCGGCCCAGCGCACCGGCTCGGGCGGGAACGGCAGCGGCTTGCTGCGCACCATGTCCAGGGAGGTGCGCTCGGTGCGTTCGCCGGCGAGCAGGTCGAGCATCACCTCGGCGCCGAAGCGGGTCGCGCCGACGCCGAGCCCGGTGTAGCCGACCGCGTAGGCGACCTTGCCGCGGTACCCGGTGTCGAAGAACGCCGAGAACCGGCTGCAGGTGTCGATGGCGCCGCCCCAGGCGTTGGTGAAGCGCAGGCCCTCCAGCTGCGGGAAGCAGCGGAAGAAGTGGTTGGCCAGGGTGCGGAAGGTCTCCGGCCGCTGGTCGTACTCGTGCCGGACGTGGCCGCCGAAGTGGTAGACCGCGTCGTAGCCGCCCCAGAGGATCCGGTTGTCGGCGGAGAGCCGGAAGTAGTGGAACTTGTTGGCGCTGTCGCCGAGGCCCTGCCGCCCGCGCCAGCCGATCGAGGCGAGCTGCTCGTCGTCGAGCGGCTCGGTCATCAGGGCGTAGTCGTACACCGGGACGATGTAGGGGCGGACCCGCTTGAGCAGCGACGGGAAGACGTTGGTGCCGAGGGCGACCTTGCGGGCGAAGACCCGGCCGTACGGGGTGCGGACGGCCATGCCGCTGCCGTGCTCCCGCAGGTCGGTGGCCCGGGTGTGCTCGAAGATCCGCACGCCCTGGCCCAGGCAGGCGTCCTTGAGGCCCCAGGCGAGCTTGGCGGGGTGGACCATCGCCACGCCCTCCTTGTCCCAGAGGCCGCCGAGGAAGGTCGGCGAGTTCACCTCGGCGCGCAGCTGGTCGGCGTCCAGGACGGTGATGTCGAAGCCGTACCGGGCGACCGCCTCGGCGATCTCGTGGAGCTCCTCGACCTGGTGGGGCTGGGTGGCGACGTCGATCTCGCCGGTGCGCTCCCACTCGGCGTCGATGCCGTAGCGCTTGAGGGTGGCCTCGATGCCGTCGAGGTTGGCGGCACCGAGGCGTTCCAGCTGGGCCAGTTCGGACGGCCAGCGGTCCAGGCCGTTGCCGAAGCCGTGGGTGAGGCTGGCCGCGCAGAATCCGCCGTTGCGCCCGGACGCGGCCCACCCGACCTCGTTGCCCTCGACCAGCACGACGTCCAGCGAGGGGTCGCGTTCCTTGGCGATGAGGGCGGTCCACAGGCCGGAGTAGCCGCCGCCGACGACCAGCAGGTCGCAGGTGGTGTCGCCGACCAGGGCGGGCAGCGCCGCCGGCCGGCCGGGATCCTCCAGCCAGAAGGGGGTGGGCCTGGCGTCACTGAGTGCGCGGGCGGAATCCATGCATTATCAGCCACTTTCTACGAATAGATGACGTATGACGTGCCACCGCTGTCGACCGTACGTCAGGCGGTGGCCTTCCGGCGGTTGCCCAGCCACTGGCCGACGACGGTCAGCACCACGGCGGCGAGGAACATCGCGGTGCCGATGACGTTCACCTGCACCGGGATGCCGCGCTGCGAGGCGCCCCAGACGAACATCGGGAAGGTGACCGTGGTCGGCCCCGAGTTGAACTGGGTGATGATGAAGTCGTCGAAGGAGAGCGCGAAGCTGAGCAGCGCGCCCGCCGCGATGCCGGGCGCCGCCAGCGGCAGGGTGACCCTCAGGAAGGTCTGGGTGGGGGTCGCGTAGAGGTCCTGGGCGGCCTGTTCGAGCCTCGGGTCCATGCTCATCACGCGCGCCTTGACCGCCGTCACCACGAAGCTGAGGCAGAACATGATGTGCGCGATGAGGATGGTGGTGAAGCCGAACGGGATGCGCATGTTGAGGAAGAGCGTCCCGAGCGAGGCGGCCATGACCACCTCGGGCATGGCCATCGGCAGGAAGATCATCGCGGTGGTGGCCGAGCGGCCGCGGAAGCGGTAGCGGGCCAGTGCGAAGGCGACCATGGTGCCGAGCACGGTGGCGCCGATGGTGGCGAGCACCGCGATCTGCAGGCTGAGCGAGAGCGACTGGCACATGTCGGCCACGCCGCAGGGGTTGGTCCAGGCGTCGGTGGAGAACTCGTTCCACTCGTAGTTGAACTTGCCCACCGGCTTGTTGAACGAGAAGGCGAGCACGACCAGGTTGGGCAGCACCAGGTAGGCGAGGGCCAGCAGGCCGGCCAGCACCACCAGGCGGGCGTGGATCCATGTGAATATCCGGGACATCAGACCAGATCCTCCGTCCCGGCCTTGCGCATGTAGACCGTCACCATGCCCAGGATCAGGGCCATCAGGATGAAGCTCAGCGCGGCCGCCGTGGGGTAGTCGAGCACGTTCAGGAACTGCTTCTGGATGCCGTTGCCGACCATCTGCTCGCTCGGCGAGCCCAGCAGCTGGGCGTTGATGTAGTCGCCGGAGGCCGGGATGAAGGTCAGCAGGGTGCCCGCGACCACGCCCGGCAGCGAGATCGGGAAGGTGACCTTGCGGAAGGTGGTGAACGGCCGGGCGTAGAGGTCGCCGGCCGCCTCGTGCAGGCGCGGGTCGATCCGCTCCAGCGAGGTGTACAGCGGCAGGATCATGAACGGCAGGAAGTTGTAGGTCAGGCCGCAGACCACCGCGAGCGGCGTGGCCAGCACCCGGTCGCCGTCGGTGAGGCCGAGCAGGTTGGTGACGTCCAGGACGTGCAGCGCGTTCAGCGCGCCGACCACCGGGCCGCCGTCGGACAGGATGGTCTTCCAGGCCAGCGTGCGGATCAGGAAGCTGGTGAAGAACGGCGCGATGACCAGGATCAGGATGACGTTGCGCCAGCGCTTGCTCGCCTTGAAGGCGATCGTGTACGCGAGCGGGTAGCCGACGGCCAGGCAGAGCACGGTGGCGACGGCGGCGTAGGAGAACGAGCGCAGGAAGTGCCACTTGTACTCGACCAGGGCGTCCCAGTAGGTCGAGAAGTGCCAGGTGACCTTGAAGCCCTCTTCGAGGGAGCCGGTCTGCAGCGAGGTCGACCCCTGGTAGAGCATCGGGACGGCGAAGAAGATCACCAGCCAGGCGATGCCGGGCAGCAGCAGCCAGTACGGGGTGAGCTTGCGCTTCGGCCTGCGCTCCGCCGGTTGCGGGGAGCCGCCGTCGGGGGGTATCGCCCGGGACGGCGCGGCCGGGGTGGTGGCGGTCATGCGGCCTCCTCCCCGGTGCCCGCGTCGATCGCCTGTGCGGCGTCCAGGGCGAAGGAGTGCGCCGGGTTCCAGTGCAGCTGGACGGCGGCGCCGGGGACGATGCGGGCGTCGCGCTCCATGTTCTGCTCGAAGACGGTGACCTCCTGGCCGCCGTCGGTGCGCACCACGTACTGGGTGGAGACGCCGATGAAGCTGGAGTCGAGCACCGTGCCGGTCAGCCGGTTGCGGCCGTCGGCGACCTGCTCGGAGGCGTGGGTGATGGTGATCTTCTCCGGGCGCACGCCCAGGTGGACGCGCTTGGCGTCGGTGGTGCAGCGCGCCTTCGGCACGGCGAGGCGGGCGCCAGCCGCGCTGAGCAGCAGGTCACCGCCCTCGGTGCCGGTGACCTCGGCGGGCAGCAGGTTGGACTGGCCGAGGAAGTTGGCCACGAAGGTGGTGGCGGGGTTCTCGTACAGCTCGGCGGGGGCGCCCAGCTGCTCGACCCGGCCGCCGTTCATCACCGCGATGGTGTCGGCCATGGTCATGGCCTCCTCCTGGTCGTGGGTGACGTGCACGAAGGTGATGCCGACCTCGGTCTGGATCCGCTTGAGCTCCAGCTGCATCTGGCGGCGGAGCTTGAGGTCGAGCGCGCCGAGCGGCTCGTCCAGGAGCAGCACCTGCGGGTGGTTGATCAGCGCGCGGGCGACCGCGACGCGCTGCTGCTGGCCGCCGGAGAGCTGGTGCGGCTTGCGCCGGGCGTACTGGCCGAGCTCGACCAGCTCCAGCATCTCGTCGACCTGCTTCCTGACGTCCTTCCTGCCGCGCCGGCGCAGGCCGAAGGCGACGTTCTCGAAGATGTCCAGGTGCGGGAAGAGCGCGTAGCTCTGGAAGACGGTGTTCACCGGCCGCTTGTACGGGGGCAGGGCGGTGACGTCCTGGCCGCCGATCAGGACGGTGCCGCTGGTGGGTTCCTCCAGGCCGGCGATCATGCGCAGGGTGGTGGTCTTGCCGCAGCCGGAGGCGCCGAGCAGGGCGAAGAAGGAGCCCTGGGGGACGGTCAGGTCGAGCGGGTGGACGGCGGTGAAGGAGCCGTAGGTCTTGCCGATTCCGGTGAGCCGGACGTCGCCGCCGACGGCCGCGTCGCGCTGCTGGTCTGTCATGGGGTGGTGTCTTCCTGGGATTCTCTGCCGGGAGGTGGGGTCAGGCGCCGATGAGCTTCGAGAACTTCTGCTCGAAGTCGCTCTCCTCGCTCTCGGAGAGCGTGCGGAACACGTGCGCCTTGACCGCCATCTCGGGGGTGGGTACGACCAGCGGGTTGGCCGCGGTGTCCGGGGCGATGCCGGCGAGCTCGTCCTTCATCCCGGTGACGGCGGAGACGAAGCCGATGCCCGCGACCAGCTGCGCCGCGATCTTCGGCTGATAGTAGAAGTCGATCAGCTTCTCCGCGTTCGCCTTGTGCCGGGCCTTGGCCGGAACCAGCATGTTGTCGGTCGAGGCGATGTAGCCCTTCTCCGGGATGACGAACCCGATGTCCGGGTTGTCGGCCTGCAGTTGGATCAGGTCGCCGCCCCAGGCGATGCAGGCCGCGATGTCGCCGGCGGAGAGCTCCTGGCCGTAGTCGTTGCCGGTGAAGCGGCGGATCTGCTTGCTGTCGACGGCCTTCTGCAGCCGGGCGACCGCGCCGTCGTAGTCGTCGGCGGTGAACCTCGCGGTGTCCTTGCCCTGGTCCAGCAGGACCATCCCGATGCTGTCGCGCATCTCGGACAGGAAGGTCACCCGGCCCTTGAGGTCGGGGTCGTCCAGCAACTGGGAGACGCTGGTGACCTCCTTGCCCCTGGTCGCCTTCCGGTTGTACGCGACGACGGTCTGGATGCCGGCCCACGGGTAGGAGTAGAGCCGCCCCGGGTCCCAGTCGGGGGCGCGGAAGCGCGCCTCGATGTTGGTGATCGCGGTGGTGACGTTCGCCGGGTTGAGCTTCTGCGCCCAGCCGAGCCGGATCAGCCGGGCCGCCATCCAGTCGGTGAGGACCATCAGGTCGCGGCCGGTGTCCTGGCCCGAGGCGAGCTGCGGCTTGACCTTGCCGAAGAACTCGACGTTGTCGTTGACGTCCTCGTTGTACTTGACCTTGATCCCGGTGGCCTCGGTGAAGGCGTCCAGGGTGCCGTGCTTCTCCTTGTCCTTCTCGTCCGTGTCCACGTACAGCGGCCAGTTGGAGAAGGCGACCTCCTTCTGCGTCCCCGAGAGGTCCTCGGCGGCGTTCGCGGTCGAGTCGCCGGTCGCCCGGGGGGCCGCCGGGATGCCGCAGGCCGCCAGGGTGCCCGCCCCGGCGGTCAGCGCGGCGGCGCGCAGCAGGGTGCGGCGGCCGAGCGCGGCCCGGCCGCTGGTCAGACTGCGTTCCCAGGCCCTGCGGACCGGTTCGGGCAGACCGTCGGTGAGCTCGTTGAACGCCATGGAACGGGCCTCCTGGGGGAGATGGGGTGTGGGGGCACCCGCTTGGGCCGGGGGTTATCTGTCTCCGAAGACGGTGCGGTGCCAGTCCTTGCGGGCCACCGCGGTGGTGTCGAACATGACGTGCTTCACCTGGGTGTACTCGTCCAGCGAGTACTGGGACATGTCCTTGCCGTAGCCGGACGCCTTGTAGCCGCCGTGCGGCATCTCGCTGATGATCGGGATGTGGTCGTTGACCCAGACGCAGCCGGCCGCGATCTCCCGGGTGGCGCGCAGCGAGCGGTGCACGTTGCTCGTCCAGGCGGAGGCGGCCAGCCCGTACGGGGTGTCGTTGGCCAGCCGCAGGCCCTCGTCGTCGCCGTCGAAGGGCAGCACGACCAGCACCGGGCCGAAGACCTCGCCCTGCACGACCTCGCTGTCCTGGGCAGCGCCGGTGATCAGGGTGGGCGGGTAGTACGCGCCCCGGGTGAGGTCGTAGCCGTCGTGGCCCCGCTCCGGGACCCGGCCGCCGGTGACCACGGTGGCGTACGAGCGGGCGCGCTCCACGAAGCCGGCCACCCGGTCCCGGTGGGCGTACGAGACCAGCGGGCCGAGGTCGGTGCGCGGGTTCAGCGGGTCACCGATCCGGATCGCCGCGAACAGCTCGGCCACCCCGGCCGTGAAGGCGTCGTACAGCGGGCGCTGGACGTAGGCGCGGGTGGCCGCCGTGCAGTCCTGGCCGGCGTTGATCAGCGAGGCCGCGACCGCTCCGTGCACCGCGGCGTCCAGGTCCGCGTCGTCGAAGACCACGAACGGGGCCTTGCCGCCGAGCTCCAGGTGGGTGCGCTTGACGCTCGCGGTGGCGATCTCGGCGACCCTCCTGCCGACGCCGGTGGAGCCGGTGAAGGAGACCATCGCGACGTCCGGGTGCCCGACCAGGTGCTCGCCCGCGGTGCGCCCGGCGCCGGTGACCACGTTGACCACGCCGTCCGGGATGCCCGCCTCGGTGCAGGCCCGGGCGAACATCAGCGAGGTCAGCGGGGTCAGCTCGGCCGGCTTGAGCACGATGGTGTTGCCCGCGGCGATCGCCGGGAGGATCTTCCAGGCGGCCATCTGCAGCGGGTAGTTCCACGGCGAGATCGAGCCGACCACGCCGACCGCCTCGCGCCGCACGTAGGAGGTGTGGTCGCCGGAGTACTCGCCGGCCGCCTTGCCCTCCAGGTTGCGGGCGGCGCCGGCGAAGAAGGCGGCGTTGTCGACGGTGCCGGGCACGTCGAACTCGGTGGCCAGCTTGACCGGCTTGCCGGTCTGCGCCGTCTCCACCCGGGCCAGGTCGTCGGCCGCCCCGGCCAGGACGGCGGCCAGCCGGGTGAGCGCCTCGGAGCGCGCGCCCGGGGTGGCCGAGGACCAGCCGGGCAGGGCGGCCCTGGCGGCGGCGACGGCGGTGTCCACGTCCTCGGCGGTGGCCAGCGCGACCTGCTCGACCACGCTGCCGTCGGCGGGGTTGACGACCTGGAAGGGGTCTCCGCTCCCCCGGGTCGGGCGGCCCGCGATGTACTGCGCGCCCGGGCCGAAGTCGGTCAGGTCCATCTGGTTCCTCCAAGTGCCGTGGTTCGACCGCTGCGGGGTCACGCGTCCGCGGTGGGGGTCTGCGGTCCCGCTGACCTTGCCTGCTGCGGGGTTGGGGTGACAAGGGTCACTTCGACAACCTCGGCACGAAGGGCCTTACAGGGTGCAAGGGTGCGGGCAGGGCAACACCTCGTCGGGGGGATGGATGATTTACCTGACACTCTGATCACCCGGAGCCCCCGCTCCGGCCCCCCACCGGCCCCGGAGGCCCGCGATGCTCCCCACCGTCGCCCGAGTCCTCGACCTGGACGTGATGCGGCGCGGCCTGCCCCAGGTGGTCGCCGGCACCGACCACCTGGAGCGGCCGGTCCGCTGGGTCCACGTCAGCGAGCTGCCCGACGTCGCCGGGATGCTCCGCGGCGGCGAGCTGGTGCTGACCACCGGCATCGCCCTGCCCGAGGACCGCGAGGGCCTGGCCCGCTACGTGCGCGAACTGGACGAGGTCGGGGTGGCCGGCCTGGTCGTCGAGTTCGGGCGGCGCTACTTCGACTCGCTCCCCCGCGCCCTGGTCAACGCCGCCGAACAGCGCGGCCTGCCACTGATCACGCTCCGCCGCGAGCTGCGCTTCGTCGCCGTCACCGAGGCCGTGCACGCCCTGGTGGTCAACGCCCAGCTGGAGCAGCTGAGGATCTCCGAGTCCGTCCACCAGGTCTTCAACGAGCTCGTGGTGGAGGGCGCCGAAGCGCCCGAGGTGATCCGCCAGGTGGCCCGGATGGCCGGCGCCCCGGTCGTCCTGGAGAACCTGGCCCACCAGGTGCTCGCCCACGACACCGCCGGGCGCCCGGAGGCCGAGGTGCTGGAGGACTGGGAGCGCCGCTCGCGCGGGGTCCGCCCCGCCGGGCGCACCGGCCACGACCCGCGCAGCGGCTGGCTGGTCACCGCCGTCGGCGCCCGCGGCCAGGACTGGGGCCGGCTGGTGCTGGTGCAGGAGCCCGGCCCGCTGCCCGAGGGCGAGGCCCACCCCCACGCGATGCTGCTGGAGCGCGGCGCCTCCGCGCTGGCCCTCAACCGGCTGGTGGTGCGCGACCGGGAGAGCCTGGAGCGGCAGACCCACCGCACCCTGCTGTCCGGCATCCTCACCCACGCCCTGACCGTCTCCGAGGCGGCGCTGCGCGCCCAGGCCCTCGGCGTTCCGCTGGAGGGCCGCCGGCTGGTCGGCGTGGTGCTGCGGCAGCGGCGCGGACCGATCCCGGCCGCGCTGGAGGCCCAGGCCCGGCTGCGCGACTTCACCGAGCTGGCCGCCGGCGCGGTCCGGGCCTGCCGGCTGACCGCCCTGGTCGGCGCGCTGGACGACGAGGCCGTCGGCCTGCTGGTCGCGCTCGGCACCCAGCAGGACGAGCACGCCGCGCTGGACGCCCTGTCGGCCGCGCTGCGCCGGATGTCCGCCGAGGCCGGACGGGAAGGCGGCGACCCGGCGGGCCCGGTGGTCGCCGTCGGCTCCTCGGTCGGCTCGGTGCGCGACGCCCGGCGCACCCTGCTGGAGGCCACCCAGGTCGCCGACGCCGCCCTGCACGACGCGCCCGGCGGCCGCAGCTCCTCCTACTACCGGCTGCCGGACGTCCGGCTGCGCGGCCTGCTCCACCTGCTGCGCGACGACGCCCGGCTGCAGACGTACGTGGAACGGGAGCTGGGCCCGCTGCTGGCCCACGACGCCGAGCACAACGGCCAGTTGGTGCAGATGCTGCGGATCTACCTGGAGCAGGGCCGCAACAAGTCGGCCGCGGCGGACGCGGCGCACCTGTCCCGGCCGTCCTTCTACGACCGGCTGCACAAGGTCGAGCGGATCCTCGGCGTCGACCTCGACCAGGTGGAGTCCTGCCTCTCCCTGCACGTGGCGCTGCTCGCGCTGGACGCCGTCCGGCGCTGAGCGGGGCGCGCGCCCCGGGGCGGCGCCGGGCCCCGCGCGTCACACCCCGGTGATGCGTCCCCAGACCTTGTGCAGCTCGGGCCGCTCGGCCGAGGTGACGTCGCGCATGGTGTGCAGCCGGGCCCGCATCTCCTCGGTCGGGAACACCAGCGGGTTCTCGGCGAGTTCGGCCTTCTCCTTGTCGCCACTGGCCGCCAGCACCTCGCGGGCGGCCGGCACCGGGCAGATGTACTGGACGAACGCGGCGAGTTCGGCCGCCACCTCGGGCTGGTAGTAGTAGTCGATCAGCAGCTCGGCGTTGCGCTTGTGGGCGGCCCGGTTGGGGATCATCAGGCTCTCCGCCCACAGCTCGCCACCCTCCTCCGGCACCACGAACTCGATGTCCGGGTTCTCGGCGGTCAGTTGGACGGCGTCGCCGGAGTAGGCCTGGCAGGCGAGCGCCGCACCGGAGGCGAGGTCGCTGGTGTAGTCGTTGCCGGTGAAGCGCCGGACGTGGCCGCTGTCGACCACCTTCTGCACCAGGTCCATCGCCTTGCGCGCGTCGTCGTCGCCGAACTTCGCGATGTCCGCGCCCTGGGAGAGCATCAGCAGCCCGAGTGCCTCGTCCAGCCCGGCGAACAGCGTGACCCGGCCCTTGAGGTCGGGCGCCCACAGGTCGGCGGTGGACCTGATCTCCCGGCCGAGCGCCTTGCGGTTGTAGGCGATGCCGGTGATCCCGGACTGCCAGGGCACGCTGCGCCTGCGCCCGGGATCGAAGGCCGGGTCGGCGAGCTGCGGGTCCAGGTTGGCCGTGACGTTGGGCAGGTTGGCCCGGTCCATCGCCTGCACCCAGCCCAGCGAGACGTACCGCCCGGCCATCCAGTCGCTGATCACCATCAGGTCCCGGCCGGGGGCTGCGCCCTGGGTGAGCACCGGGCTGATCTTGCCGAAGAACTCGTCGTTGTCGTTGATGTCCTCGGTGTAGGTGACCTCGATCCCGGTCTTCTCGACGAAGGCGTCCAGGGTCGGGCGCCCGCCCGCGTCGTCGGTGTCGATGTACTGGGTCCAGTTGGAGAAGGCGAGCCGCTTGTCGCTCTCCGAGCGGTCCGGTGCCGAGCGACGGTCCTCGGCCACGTACGCGGACGGGATGCCGCAGCCGGTCAGGGTGCCGGCGCCGAGCAGCGCGGCCCCGCCGAGCACGGAACGTCGGCGGATGCGTGCGGGCCCCTGCGGGCGGTCGGCGACGGAGCGACGGGTCGGGGTGGTGCTGCTGGGCATGAGCGGCCTTCCGGAGCGTGGGACGGCCCCGGGCACACGGGTGCTCGGGGCCGTCCTGGTAGGTACGTCAGACAGTGTGCGCGTCGGTGAGCGACAGCACCTCGTCCAGCACCGCGAGGCCGGTCTTGGCCTCCTCCTCGGTGACGGTGCACGGCGGGACGACGTGGAAGCGGTTCATGTTGACGAACGGCCAGAGCCCGCGCTGCTTGCAGGCGGCGGCCAGCTCGGCCATCGGCGCGTTGGCGGCACCGGCCGCGTTGTAGGGCACCATCGGCTCGCGGGTCTCCCGGTCCTTCACCAGGTCGAGCGCCCAGAACACGCCGAGGCCGCGGACCTCGCCGATCGACGGGTGCCGCTCGGCCAGCTCGCGCAGGCCGGGGCCGAGCACGTTCTCGCCGATGTGCCTGGCGTTCTCGACGATGCCCTCCTCCGCCATCGTGTTGATGGTCGCCACCGCCGAGGCGCAGGCCAGCGGGTGGCCGGAGTAGGTGAGCCCGCCGGGGAAGGCCCGCTCGGCGAAGGTGGCCGCGATCTCGGCGCTGATCGCCACGCCGCCCAGCGGCACGTAGCCCGAGTTGACGCCCTTGGCGAAGGTGAGCAGGTCCGGGGTGACGCCCCAGTGGTCGGCGGCGAACCACTCGCCGGTGCGGCCGAAGCCGGCCATCACCTCGTCCAGGATGAACACGATCCCGTAGCGGTCGCAGATCTCCCGCACCCCGGCCAGATAACCCGCCGGCGGGACCAGGACGCCCGCGGTGCCGACCACGGTCTCCAGGATGACCGCCGCGACGGTGCCGGGCCCCTCGAACGCGATCACCTGCTCCAGGTGCTCCAGCGCGCGCTCGCACTCCTGCGCCTCGTTCTCGGCGTGGAAGTTGGAGCGGTAGGGGTACGGCCCCCAGAAGTGCACCACGCCGGAGACGCCGCCCTCGTTGGGCCAGCGCCGCGGGTCGCCGGTGAGGGCGATCGCGTTGGCGGTGGCGCCGTGGTACGAGCGGTAGGTGGACAGCACCTTCTGCCGGCCGGTGTGCAGCCGGGCCAGCCGGATGGCGTTCTCGTTGGCCTCGGCACCGCCGTTGGTGAAGAAGATCTTGTCCAGGTCACCGGGGGTGCGCTCGGCGATCAGCCGGGCGGCCTCGCTGCGCGACTCGACCGCGAAGCCGGGGGCGATGGTGCAGAGCTTCGCCGCCTGCTCCTGGATCGCGGCGACCACCTTCGGGTGCTGGTGACCGATGTTGGTGTTGACCAGCTGCGAGGAGAAGTCGAGGTAGCGGTTGCCGTCGTAGTCCCAGAAGTACGAGCCCTCGGCGCCGGCCACCGCGAGGGGGTCGATCAGTGCCTGGGCGGACCACGAGTGGAAGACGTGCGCGCGGTCGGCCGCCTTGACGGCCTGGCCGGCGGCTGAGTCAGCGGTGGGAATGCTCATGCCGGTAAGGCTAGGGCGGCCCGTCCTCGAAGGGCAGTTCCATCGTGTCAGCCGGTCGCGCCAACCGCCGACAGGATGCAAAGACACAGGGCCCGGGTCGAGAAGACCCGGGCCCATGGTCGGTTCAGCCGACTTTTGGCGATCAGATCAGATCGCGGTCATACAGCACCGACCGTCACGACCCGCTCAGATCGCGGTCATGACGTGCTTCACGCGGGTGTAGTCCTCGAAGCCGTACGCCGACAGGTCCTTGCCGTAGCCGGACTTCTTGAAGCCACCGTGCGGCATCTCGGCGACCAGCGGGATGTGGGTGTTGATCCAGACGCAGCCGAAGTCGAGGCGGCGCGACATCCGCATGGCGCGGGCGTGGTCCTTGGTCCACACCGAGGAGGCCAGCGCGAACTCGACGCCGTTGGCGTACGCGACGGCCTGGTCCTCGTCGGTGAACTTCTGCACGGTGATGACCGGGCCGAAGACCTCGTTCTGGATGATCTCGTCGTCCTGGTTCAGGCCGGAGACGACGGTCGGGGCGTAGAAGTAGCCCTTGTCGCCGACCTGGTGGCCACCGGCCTCGACCTTGGCGTGGGCGGGCAGCCGCTCGATGAAGCCGGAGACCTGCTTCAGCTGGTTGGCGTTGTTCAGCGGGCCGTACAGCACGTCCTCGTCGTCCACGCCGCCGGTCTTGGTCTCGGCCGCGGCCTTGGCCAGCGCCTCGACGAAGGCGTCGTGGATCGACTCGTGCACCAGCACGCGGGTGGCGGCGGTACAGTCCTGGCCGGCGTTGAAGTAGCCCGCCACCGAGATGCCCTCGACGGCCTCGGCGATGTCGGCGTCCTCGAAGACCACGACCGGGGCCTTGCCGCCCAGCTCCAGGTGGACGCGCTTGACGTCCTTGGAGGCGGACTCCGCGACCGAGATGCCGGCGCGCACCGAGCCGGTGATGGAGGCCATCGCCGGGGTCCTGTGCTCGACCATCAGCCTGCCGGTCTCGCGGTCGCCGCAGATGACGTTGAAGATGCCGGCCGGCAGCTCCAGGTCCTTGAGCACGCCGCCGATGATCTCGGCCAGCAGCACGGTGGAGGCCGGGGTGGTGTCGGAGGGCTTCAGCACGACGGTGTTGCCCGCGGCGATGGCCGGGGCGAACTTCCAGACGGCCATCATCATCGGGTAGTTCCACGGCGCGACCTGGGCGCAGACGCCGACCGGCTCGCGGCGGATGATCGAGGTCATCCCGTCCATGTACTCACCCGCGGCCTTGCCCTCCAGCATGCGGGCGGCGCCGGCGAAGAACCGGATCTGGTCCACCATCGGGCCGATCTCCTCGGAGAGGGTCAGCGCGCGGGGCTTGCCGGTGTTGCGCACCTCGGTGTCGACGATCTCGTCGGCGCGGGCCTCGACCGCGTCGGCGATCTTGAGCAGCAGCTTCTGGCGGGTGCTGGGGGTGGCGTCGCGCCAGATCGGGAACGCGGCGTCGGCGGAGGCCATGGCGGCGTCCACGTCCGCGGCGCCGGACAGCGGCGACGTCGCGTACACCTCGCCGGTGGTCGGGTCCACGATGTCGAGCGTGCGGCCGTCGGCCGCGTCGACGAACTCACCGTTGATGTAGTTGCGCAGCGCGCGAAGGTCGCTCACGGATCTCTCCTCGGTCTGGGCCTGCGGCATTGCAGATTCCGGCGCAATGGTACGTCGGCGGATCCGGCGTACGAAGGGTCCCGAGTGGCCGCGACCGGAGCGGCGCGGTCCACTGGTGGCGGTACGCGCAGCGGCCCTCGGGGTCGCGCGCGTACCGTGCCAGGGTAGCCGCACGACTGCCGGTATCGACAGGGCGAGCTCGCTTCAGCGATGAAATCCGCATGCGTTTTCCAAGATCACGACGAAATCAGCAGCTTCCACGCTTGCGAACACGGGACCGATCAGGCACAGTGGCCGCGTGGCCAACCGCGACCGGAACGCCAGCGTTCCCCTCGACGCCGCCTCCAAGGCGATCATCGAGCAACTCCAGGAGGACGGGCGCCGCCCGTACGCCGCCATCGGCAAGGCCGTCGGCCTGTCCGAGGCGGCCGTGCGGCAGCGCGTCCAGAAGCTGCTCGACCAGGGCGTGATGCAGATCGTCGCCGTCACGGACCCGCTCACCGTCGGCTTCACCCGCCAGGCGATGGTCGGAATCCGGGTCGAGGGCGACATCGAGCCCGTCGCCGACGCGTTGGCCGCCCTCGACGAGGTCGACTACGTCGTCTGCACCGCAGGCTCGTTCGACCTCCTGGCCGAACTGGTCTGCGAGGACGACGAGCACCTGCTCGAACTGATCAACAAGCGCATCCGCGCCCTTCCCGGCGTGCGGAGCACCGAGAGCTTCGTTTACCTGAAGCTCCGGAAACAGACCTACACCTGGGGCACCCGATGACAGCCGACCCGGCGCAGAAGGACCTTTCCAAGACCGCCTACGACCACCTGTGGATGCACTTCACCCGCATGTCGTCGTACGAGAACTCCCCCGTGCCGACGATCGTCAAGGGCGAGGGCACCTACGTCTGGGACGACAAGGGACGCAAGTACCTCGACGGCCTCGCCGGCCTGTTCGTCGTCCAGGCCGGCCACGGCCGTGAGGAGCTCGCCGAGGCCGCCGCCAAGCAGGCCAAGGAGCTCGCCTTCTTCCCGGTGTGGAGCTACGCCCACCCGAAGGCCGTCGAGCTGGCCGAGCGCCTGGCCAACTACGCCCCGGGCGACCTGAACAAGGTCTTCTTCTCCACCGGTGGCGGCGAGGCCGTCGAGACCGCCTGGAAGCTCGCCAAGCAGTACTTCAAGCTGACCGGCAAGCCGACCAAGTACAAGGTCATCTCGCGCGCCGTCGCCTACCACGGCACCCCGCAGGGCGCCCTGTCCATCACCGGCCTGCCGGGCCTGAAGGCCCCGTTCGAGCCGCTGGTGCCGGGCACCCACAAGGCCCCGAACACCAACATCTACCGCGCCCCGGCCTTCCTCGAGGGCCCCGACGGCACGGTCGACCCCGAGGCCTACGGCCGCTGGTGCGCCGACGAGATCGAGGTGGCCATCCTCAACGAGGGCGCCGAGACCGTCGCCGCCGTCTTCGTCGAGCCGGTGCAGAACGCCGGTGGCTGCTTCCCGCCGCCGCCCGGGTACTTCCAGCGCCTGCGCGAGATCTGCGACCGCCACGACGTGCTGCTGGTCTCGGACGAGGTCATCTGCGCCTTCGGCCGCCTGGGCACCATGTTCGGCGCCGACAAGTTCGGCTACCAGCCCGACATGATCACCTGCGCCAAGGGCATGACCTCGGGCTACTCCCCGATCGGCGCCACGATCATCTCGGACCGCCTCGCCGAGCCGTTCTACAAGGGTGACAACACCTTCCTGCACGGCTACACCTTCGGTGGCCACCCGGTCTCCTCCGCGGTGGCGCTGGCCAACCTCGACATCTTCGAGCGCGAGGGCCTGAACCAGCGCGTCCTCGACAACGAGGCCGCCTTCCTGGGCACCCTGAACAAGCTGCGCGACCTGCCGATCGTCGGCGACGTCCGCGGCAACGGGTACTTCTACGGCATCGAGCTCGTCAAGGACAAGGTCACCAAGGAGTCGTTCAACGACGACGAGGTGGAGCGCGTGCTCTACGGCTTCCTGTCGAAGGCCCTCTTCGACAACGGCCTGTACTGCCGCGCCGACGACCGTGGCGACCCGGTCATCCAGCTGGCCCCGCCGCTGATCTCCGACCAGTCGACCTTCGACGAGATCGAGCAGATCCTGCGGACCAGCCTCACCGACGCGTGGGCGAAGATCTGATCCCCTGAGCCTTCTTCCCCACCCTCCGCCGAAGGGCGGCCCCCCAACCCCCCGGGGCCCCCCTACGGCGGCCCCCCCCCCGAACCCACCCCCCCCACAAAACACTACTAAGAACAAAAAAGCCCAGATTGCGGGGATTTTGCCCGGA
>NZ_JBHXEM010000150.1:0-19192 GCF_042724755.1 Kitasatospora sp. NPDC127067
GCTCGGCACCTGGGAGGGCGTGGCGGGCCTGCGCTTTCGGCTGGCCCGGCCGCCGGTGCTGCTCGACGGGGAGCCCCCGGTGGTCGAGGTCGCGGCCGGCGAGGGCTGGGAACGCTGGACGCTCGTCGAGCACTTCGGCGAGTCCTCGCCCGCCGACCGGCACGTGGTGCTGGACGCGACCACCGGCGAGTTCCTCTTCCCGCCCGCGGTCCGGGAACCGGACGGCGGCCTGCGGGCCTTCGGCGCCGTGCCGCCCAAGGGTGCCCGGTTGCGCGTCCCGCGCTACCGCACCGGCGGCGGGATCGCGGGCAATGTCGCCCGCGGCACCGTCACCGTGCTGCGCAGCTCCGTCCCGTACATCGCCCGGGTCGACAACCGGGAGGCGGCGCGCGGCGGGGTCGACGGCGAGACCGTGGAGAACGCCAAGGCCCGTGCCCCGCACCAGTTGCGCCTGCAGGAACGTGCCGTCACCGCCGGGGACTTCGAGCTGATCGCCCGGCAGGCCGCGCCGTCCGCCGCCCGGATCAGCTGCGTGCCCGCCGGCGGCGGGGAGGCGGGGGCGGTGCGGGTGCTGGTGGTCCCCGACGCGGTCGCGGACGAGGGCGACCGGCTGCGCTTCGAGCAGCTGATCCCCGACGAGCAGGTGCTGGCCGCCGTCGCGACGGCCCTCGACGAGCGCCGGCTGATCGGCACCCGGCTGGTCGTCCAGCCCCCCGCCTACCAGGGAGTGACGGTCGTCGCCCGGCTCACCACCCGCTCCGCCGACCCCGACCGGGTCCGCGAGGAGGTGCTCGCCGCGCTGTACCGGTACCTCAACCCGCTGCGCGGCGGCGCCGACGGCGAGGGCTGGCCGTTCGGCCGGGCCGTGCAGTACGGGGAGGTGTTCGCGGTGCTCCAGCGGGTCGCCGCGGTCTCGGGCGTCGAGGAGGTGCGGCTGTTCCCGGCCGACCCGATCACCGGACGCCGCGGCGCGCCCGCCGAGCGGGTCGAGGTCCCGGCGGACGCCCTGGTCTTCTCCCACCAGCACCAGGTCGTGGTCACCCCGGCCGCCGAGGACGGGACGTCATGAGCGAGTGCCGCGCGCCGGGAATCGGGGGGCGCCGATGAGCCGCGCGGCGGTCCCCGGACTGCCCAGCCCGCACCCGATCGGCGAACTGCTGCCCGCGCTGTTCGCCGACGACGACTTCGCCCAGCGGTTCACGGCCGGCCTGGACACCGTCCTCGCCCCGGTCTTCGCGACCCTGGACAACCTGCCCGCCTACTTCCGACCCGGCCTCGCGCCGTCCGACTTCCTCGACTGGCTGGCCTCCTGGGTCGCGGTGGAGGTGGACCCGGCCTGGCCGGTGGAGGTGCGCCGAGCGGTGGTCGAGCGCGCCGTGGAGCTGCACCGCTGGCGCGGCACCCGCCGCGGCCTCACCGAACGGCTGCGGCTGGTGCTCGGCGCCGGAGCCGAGATCGTCGACGGCGGCGGCGCCTCCTGGTCCACCGACCCGGACGCTCCGTTGCCGCCCGCGCCGGGCGGCGACGTACTGGTCCGGGTCTGGCCGCTGCGCGGACCGGCGCCGGACGAGGACCAGGTGCGGTCCGTCGTGAGGGCGGGCTGTCCGGTCCATCTGACCTGCCGGGTGGAGATCCTGCCCGGCCCACCCGGGCGAACGGAGGGCTGACGGATGCCGGTGTGCCCCGAATGCGGAACGGCCAACGGGGAGGGGGACGACTTCTGCGGCAACTGCGGCGCCTACCTAGGCTGGTCGCGCGGCGCCGCCGCCCGGGCGACGGCGGCGCCGACGGCCGCGCCCGTCGCGGTGCCCGCCCCCGCGCGGGCCGAGCCCGAGTCCGCGCCGGTACCCGTCCCGGAGCCCGCGCCCGCGCCGGTCGAATCCACCCGGCGGAGCGCCTCGCGCCGGACCGCGCGCACCGGGGCGGAGCCCACGCGGGAGCCCACGCCGGAGCCCAAGGAGGAGCCCAAGCCGGAGCAGCCACCCGCCCGGCCCGCCGAACCCCCCGTGACCGAGCCCCCGGCGACCCAACCCCCGCCCGCCGCCGAGCCCCCGCGCCCGAGCACCGCCCCCGTACGGCCGGCTCCCGCGCAGACCCCCGCCCCCGCGCCCGCCCCGAGGGCGCCGGCCGACCCGGTGGCCGTCCAGCCGGCCAAGCCCGTCGCACCGCGCCCCGTCAGCCGGCCCACCGAGACCGCCGAGACCCAGGACGGCCCGCCGTGCCCCCGGTGCGGCACGCCGAACCTGCCCGAGCGGAAGTTCTGCCGCCGCTGCGCCGCGCCGCTGACGCCCACCGAGGCCGCGCCGAAGCTGCCCTGGTGGCGCACCCGCTGGCCGTTCCGGCGCCGGGTGCGGATCGGAGGCTCGGGCAACGCGCTGCGCCGCACCATCGCGCTGATCGTGCTGATCGCCGTGGTGGTCGCCGGGATCCTGCTCTACCCGGCGGGCAAGGTCGCCTTCCAGGACGTGCTGGACAAGCTCCGCAAGACCGCGCCGATCGCCCCCGCCGCCACCTCGGCGAGCGCCACCGTCGAGGGCCATCCGGCCACCTTGGCCGATGACGGCCTGAGCAACACCTACTGGGGCGCACCCGCGATCGGGGACTCCGTCACCTTCTCCTTCCGCACCCCGTTCCGGCTGGTGGACCTGATCATCCACACCGGCGACTCGGTGGATCCGGAACACTTCCGGCAGCAGGCGCGCCCCGTCGTCCTCGCCCTGGAGGTCACCGAGAAGGACGGCACGGTGCACACCCAGCAGGTCCCGCTCAACGACCAGCCCGGTCCGCAGACCGTGCAGACCGGGATCAGCGACGTCACCCAGGTGAAGCTCACCGTGCGGGAGGCCGCCGGCACCGGCCCGGGCCGCGCCATCGCACTCTCGGAGGTGGAGTTCTTCAAACGCACCTGAGCACGCGGCCCGCCACTGGAGGAAACGATGGTCTACCGGATCCACTTCACGGCGGGGGACCTGGCCAGGACCCGGCCGGCCGATCCCATGCCGTTGACCGAACTCATGGCGGCGGCGCGGGCGTTGAAGTCGCGCAGCCATGCGGCGCGACTGGATCCGTGGTGACGCAGAGCCCTGGCCGGGCTGCCCGAGCGGGCCCGCCTGGCGCTGTCCCTGGTCCCTGCGGACGGCTGGGGGCCGACCTTCCTGATGCCCGCCGTGGCAGGAGGCCCGGAGCAGCTGCTGGACCGGGTACGGGCCACGCCGCGCCGGCTCGTCGAGGCGGAGTTGGCCGCGATCGCCGAGCACCAGCCCGTGCCCCGGTGGACCCGTCACCTGGCGGACGACAGGGCGCTGCGCGAGAAACTCGTCGACAGCCTCGGCCTGCTCTACGAGCACCTGGTCGGCCGCCACTGGCCGCAGGTCGTCGACCGCCACGCGGCGGACCGGGCCGTTCGGGTGCGCCAGTTCCTCGGGGGAGGCGTCGAGCTCCTGCTGGCCGGCGCCAACCCCCGGTGGCTGCGGTGGAATCCGCCGGTGCTCGAAGTCCGCAGCACGGTCGAGTACGACCTGTGGCTCCGGGGGCAGGGCATCCTGCTGAACCCCTCGGTGTTCGCCACCCGGGCCATGGTCAGCGACGACGCCCACGGCCAGCCGTTGCCCGTGGTCACCTACCCGATCGACGACAGCGAGCCGGCGGACCGGTCGGCCCTGTTCGAAGCCGACCGGGCTCCGAGCGGGTCGACGGCGGCGCTCTCCGCCCTGCTCGGGCACACCCGTGCCGCCGTCCTGGAGACGATCGCCGAACACCCCGGCTGCTCGACGACGGAGCTCGCGGCCCTCGCCGGAATCGCCCCGTCCAGTGCCAGCGAACACGCCACCGTGCTGCGCGAGGCCGGGCTGATCGGCACCTCCAGGTACCGCAACGCCGCCCTGCACAGCCCGACCGCCCGGGGCCTCGGCCTGCTCGGCGACGAGCCCGATCCGTCCGGTTCCGGCCGGACTTGAGCGGTGCCGCGGTGATTCGGAGCAGCCTGAATCTCCTGGAGCGGCGGTCGGGCGGCCGCGAAGACTGAGGACCGGGCGCCGAACCCGCCCGCACCACGACGTCACAGTTCCTCGGGAGGTCCTCATGCGACTCGTCCACAAGGCCGGCATCGCCCTCGCGGCCGGCTTCGCCGCCGCGACCACGCTCCTCGCCCCGGCGGCGAACGCCCAGCCGGCCGTCTCGGCCGCACCGGCCGACTGCCCCAAGGGCTACTTCTGCGGCTACAAGTACAGCAACTACCGGGAACTCGCGTTCAAGTTCAGTGTCTGCGGTGCGATCCAGGAGATCCCCGACGGCCTGAACAGCGGCGGGTCCTGGTACAACAACCAGACCGCGGGTCTCAAGGCGAAGATGTACGGCAAGTCCAAGAACCTCGTCTACACCACTCCCGGCGCACCCTACGGCGACCCCAACGCCGACTGGGCCCCGGTCTGGTACGTCAAGGCCTGCTGACCCCGCCCCACGGGCCTGCTGCCGGGTGCGCCGTGCGCATCCGGCAGCAGGCCGGCCTCCAATGAGTTCCTCATCTGCGCCGCGTACAGTCACCCGTCATGGCCTGTTGCTGGCCATTACCACGGTTGTAGCCGTGGGCAGTTGGCTCGGTGCGGTGCAGTCCGCCCGGAGCGCGGCGGCCCGCTCGCGTGCCGTCTTCGTGGCGTGGACTGGCACCGGATGGGCGGTCTCGGGAAGCACCGACGCGTACGTGTCGGCGGCGGTCGTGGCGGGCGCACTCGCCCAGCGGATCTCCGCCCTCCTGCTGGAACGCCACGGCATCTACGTGCGGGCGATCAACGCGCCGAGCGTGCGTACGGGCCCGCACCGTGTCGCGGCCTGCGATATCGGGACGCTATGCGACTTGGGCAAGATCGACGTCGCACGTCCGGTGGCGGTACACGCCGGGCATGACGAAGGCGTCCCGGTCGGCGCGCGACCCGTGGGAGCGGGCGCCCCGCCACGGTCCGGCGACTGATGGTCCTGATCGCCGTGAAGGAGTCCGAAGTCACGATGACGCACCCCGACGGTACGGAAGCACCGCTGCTGTGGACACTGGCCGGCGGCGGCAAGGAGTCGCTGGCGGCCGGCGCGCGCGGCCTGCACGCGTACCTGGCCGATCGTGACGACTGGAGCCCCCAGGACATCGCCTTCACCCTCGCGCGCACCGCTTCCGAGGGGAGCCGGCGGGCGGCAGTGGTGGCGGAGAGCCGTGACGGATTCCTGCAGCGGCTGGACGCGCTCGCCGACGGCAGGAGCATGCCCGGCCTGCTGGAGGGCGCCGCAGGGGCAGGCGGGCGGGTCGCCTTCGTGTTTCCCGGGCAGGGCGCGCAATGGCCCCGGATGGCGGTGGACCTGTTGGACACCTCCACGGTGTTCCGCGACCGGATGGACGCGTGCGCGCAGGCCCTGGAACCGTTCGTCGACTGGTCGCCGATCGACGTGCTCCGCGACCCGGACGCGTCGGGCGCACCCGCCGGGGACCGGGCCGACGTGGTGCAGCCCCTGCTGTTCGCCGTGACGGTGTCGCTCGCCGCGCTGTGGCGCTCCCACGGCGTGGAACCGGCCGCAGTGCTCGGGCACAGCGTCGGCGAGGTCACCGCCGCCGCGGTCTGCGGCGCGCTGTCCCTGGACGACTCCGCGCGGGTGGTGGCCCTGTGGAGTCAGGCCCAGGCGACCCTGGCCGGGCAGGGCGACATGGTCTCCGTCATGGCCCCGGCCGGCGAGGTCGAGTCGCGGTTGCGCCGCTGGGACGGCCGCCTCGTCGTCGCCGCGCACAACGGCCCGCGGTCCGTGATCGCCTCCGGCGACCGCGACGCCGCGGCCGAACTCCTCGCCGACCTGGCCGCGGACGCGGTGCACGCACGGCGGATCGCGGTGGGCCTGGCCGCCCATTCCCCCCACATCGACGCGATCGTCCCCCGGATGCGCGCCGACCTCGCACCGATCCGCCCCCGCACACCGCATCTGCCCTACTACTCCGGACTGTCCGGGGGACGACTGGACGTCCCGGTCCTGGACGCCGACTACTGGTGCCGCAACCTGCGCAACACGGTCAGGTTCCATCAGGCGGCCGGGGCCCTGCTGCGGGACGGGTACGGGGTCCTGCTGGAGGTCAGCCCGCACACCGTGCTGACCTCTGCCCTCGCGGACTGCGCGGAGGAACACGGCGCGCAGGCCGCCGTCCTCGGGACGCTGCGCCGTGACCAGGGCGGTCCGGGCCGGTTCCTGACCTCGCTCGGCGACCTGTACGTGCACGGGGTCACCCCGGACCGGGAAGCGCTGTTCTCCGGGCAGCACGCCCGGGTGCGGGAACTGCCGGCGGCTGCCCTGGCGGTGCTCGCGGAGCCCGGCCCGGCGGACGCGAACGGGCCCGGCGGCGCGGGCGGCGCGGGTGGTGACCGGGATGCCGGCGCCGCGTTCCGCGCGGAGCTGGCCGGATCGGACGTACCGGAGCGGCGTGCCGCGCTGGCACGGCTGGTGGGCGAGGAGATCGCCGCGCTGACCGGGCGGTCCGATCCGGTCCCCGCCGACCTGGCCTTCCTCGACCTGGGATTCGACTCCGTCACCGCCGTGGAGCTGCGCAACCGGCTGAGTGCGGCGACGGCGCTGCGCATCCCGGCGACGGTTGTCTTCGACTGCCCGACCCCGGCGGCCCTGACCGCGTACCTCTGCGCCGAGATCGGCGGCGACCGGCCCGACAGCAACACGGACGCGGACGAGCCGGTGCGGCGGGCCGAGGACGACGACCCCGTGGTGATCGTCGGCATGGGCTGCCGCTACCCCGGCGGGGTCGGCAGCCCCGACGAGCTCTGGGAGCTGGTGTCGGCAGGTGCCGACGCCGTCTCCGCGCTGCCCGACGACCGCGGTTGGGACACCGCCGGACGGTACGACCCCGTACCGGGGACGCCGGGCCGGTACTACCAGCGAGAGGCGGGTTCGCTCGCCGGCGCGGCGGACTTCGACGCGGAGTTCTTCGGCATCTCGCCGCGCGAGGCGGCGGCGATGGACCCGCAGCAGCGGCTGCTGCTGGAGACGACCTGGGAAGTGCTGGAGCGGGCCGGGATCGACCCGGCCACCCTGCGGCGGACCCCGACGGGCGTCTACGTCGGGGCGATGACCATGGACTACGGGCCCACTCTCGAACAGGGCGCCGACGAGGGCGGCCACCTGCTGACCGGCAACACCGGAAGCGTCGCGTCGGGCCGACTGGCCTACACCCTCGGTCTGGAGGGAGCGGCGGTCACCGTGGACACGGCGTGCTCGTCCTCGCTGGTGGCCCTGCACCTCGCGGTACGGGCGCTGCGGTCGGGTGAGTGCTCGCTGGCGCTGGCCGGCGGCGCGACCGTGATGTCCACGGTCGGCATGCTCGTGGAGTTCAGCCGTCAGGGCGGTCTGGCCCCGGACGGCCGCTGCAAGGCCTTCGCGGCAGCCGCCGACGGCTTCGGCCTGGCCGAGGGCGTGGGGATGCTGCTGGTGGAGCGGTTGTCGGACGCGCGGCGCAACGGGCATCCGGTGCTGGCGGTGATCCGTGGTTCGGCGGTGAATCAGGACGGTGCGAGCAATGGTCTGACGGCGCCGAACGGTCCTTCGCAGCAGCGGGTGATCCGTGCGGCGCTGGCGGATGCGGGGCTGGTGGCGTCGGACGTGGACGTGGTGGAGGCGCACGGTACGGGGACGCGGTTGGGTGACCCGATCGAGGCGCAGGCGCTGCTGGCGACGTACGGGCAGGACCGTCCGGCGGACCGTCCGGTGTGGATCGGCTCGCTGAAGTCGAACATCGGCCATTCCCAGGCCGCGGCGGGTGTGGGCGGCGTCATCAAGTCGGTGCTGGCGATGCGGCACGGGGTGATGCCGAAGACGCTGCACGTGGACGGTCCGACGCCCGAGGTGGACTGGTCGGCGGGGGCCGGGCGGTTGCTGACGGAGGCCCGTGCGTGGGACGACACGGGCCGTCCGCGCCGGGCGGGGGTGTCCTCCTTCGGTATCAGCGGGACCAATGCTCACGTGATCCTGGAGTCTGCGCCGGCCGAGGCTCCGGCCGGGGCGGTGGAGGGTGCCCGGCGTCCTGGGCCGGTGGTGTGGCCGGTGTCGGCGCGCAGTGCGGAGGCCCTGCGGGCGCAGGCGGGGGCGTTGGCGGCGCTGGTGGTGGCGGAGCCCGGGCTCGACACGGCGGACGTGGGTCATTCGCTGGCGGTGGGGCGTGCGTCCTTCGAGCACCGTGCCGTGGTGGTGGGCGGGGACCGGAGCGAGTTGCTCGACGGCGTGAAGGCGCTGGCGGATGGGCGTTTGGCACCGGGGTCGGTGTCCGGCGGCGGGTTGGTTTCCGGTCGTTCGGTGTTGGTGTTTCCGGGTCAGGGTTCGCAGTGGGTGGGGATGGCTGCGGAGCTGCTGGCCGAATCGGCTGTGTTCGCGGAACGGATGGCCGAGTGCGAGCGGGCTCTGGCGCCTTTCGTGGAGTGGTCGTTGGCGGAGGCGCTGGGTTCGGAGCGGTTGCTCGCCCGGGTCGATGTGGTGCAGCCGGTGCTGTGGTCGGTGATGGTGTCGCTGGCGGAGGTGTGGCGTTCGTTCGGTGTGGTTCCGGACGCTGTGGTGGGTCATTCGCAGGGCGAGGTCGCCGCGGCGTGTGTGGCGGGTGGTCTGAGTCTGGAGGACGGGGCGCGGGTGGTCGCGTTGCGTTCCCGTGCGGTGGGTGCGCTGGCGGGCCGTGGCGGCATGGCGTCGGTGCCTTTGCCGGTGGAGGTGGTGCGGGAGCGCATCGCCCCGTGGGCGGGGCGGTTGTCGGTGGCGGCGGTGAACGGTCCGTCGTCGACGGTGGTGTCGGGTGACGCGGACGCGGTGGCGGCACTGGTCGATGCGCTGGTGGGTGAGGGGGTGCGGGCGCGTCTGATCGAGGTCGACTACGCGTCGCACTCCGTGCACGTGGAGGAGATCCGCGAGCGCCTGCTCTCCGACCTGGACGGGATCACCCCCCTCGCGGGTGCGGTGCCGTACTACTCCAGCGTGACCGGCGGCCTGCTGGACACGAAGTCCCTGGGCGCCGAGTACTGGTACCGCAACCTCCGGGAGACCGTCGAGTTCGAGCGGGCGACCCGCTCGCTCCTCGCGGCCGGGCACCGCGTCTTCGTCGAGGCCAGCCCGCATGCGGTGCTGGGTGTGGCGGTGGGGGAGTCGGTGGAGGCCGCGGGTGTGGAGGCCGTGGTGCTGGGGACGTTGCGCCGGGGGGAGGGCGGCCCGGCTCAGGTGCTGCGTGCGGTGGGCCGTGCGTGGGAGTGCGGGCTGGGGGTGGACTGGGCGGGTGCGTTCCCGGGGGCGCGGCGGGTCGACCTGCCGACGTACGCCTTCCAGCGGCGGCGCTACTGGCTGACGGCCCCCGCCGCCGTCCCGGCCGCCCCCGCCGAGGACCGCTGGGACGACCCGGAGCTGCAGGACCCAGCCCAGCTCGCCGAAGCCCTCGGGGTCGGCCGGGAAGCCCTGGACGAAGTCCTGCCCGCGCTGGCGACCTGGCGCTCCGTCAGGAGCCGTGAACGGAGGGCGGAATCCTGGCGCTACCACGTTGCCTGGGCACCCCTGTCGGTCGCGCCGGCGGACGGCCCTCCCGGTCGCTGGCTCGCCCTGCGTCCCGAGGGCGACGACGCGGCGGCCGTCCTGGACACCCTCGGCGAGGCCGGAGCCGACCTCCTCCCGTGCGTCGTCGACGATCCGGGCGCGACCCGTGAACAACTGGCCGCTCTGCTCACGAAGACCGCCGGGGAGCAGCCGATCGCCGGCGTGCTGTCCCTGCTGTCCTGGGAGGAGCGCCCCCATCCCGAACACCCCGACCTGCCCGGTGGTCCGGCGCTGACCCTCGCCCTGGCCCAGGCGCTGGAGGACACGGGCATCCACGCCCGGCTCTGGACGCTGACGAAGGGAACGGCGGTCCTGGGCGGCGCTGAGCGGCCCGGACACGTCGGTCAGGCCGCGTCCGCCGCCCTGGGCCGGACGCTGGCACTGGAGCACCCGCATCGCCGCGGCGGTCTGATCGACCTGCCCGAGGTGCTGGACGTACGGGCCGCCCGCCGCTTGTGCGCGGTGCTCGCGGGAGCCGCGGCCGACGAGGAACAGGTGGCGGTGCGCTCCACCGGGGTCCACGGACGCCGTCTCCGGCCCGCGTCGTCCGCGCCGCCGAAGGCCCGTAAGGACGGCGCGGCCGTCCGGGTGCGGACGCGACCGCGATGGCAGGGCACGGTCCTCGTCACCGGTGGCACCGGTGGCGTCGGCTCGCACACGGCGCGCTGGCTCGCGGGCCAGGGCGCGGAGCGGCTGCTGCTGGTCAGCCGCCGCGGTGCCGACGCACCCGGTACGGACGCGCTGCGGACGGAACTGACGGCGCTGGGCGCCGAAGTGGCCTTCGCGACCTGCGACGTCGCCGACCCGGCCGCACTGGCGGCGCTGCTCGCCGACATCCCGGCGCGATACCCGCTGTCCGCCGTCATCCATGCGGCGGGCGTCCTCGACGACGGTGTGCTCGACGCGCTGGACCCCGCGCGGCTCGCCGTGGTGCTGCGCGCCAAGCTGACCGCCGCCCGGAACCTGCACGAGGCCACCGCGGGTCTCGACCTGTCGGCCTTCGTGGTGTTCTCGTCGGTGATGGGCGTCGTGGGCAACGCCGGGCAGGGCAACTACGCGGCCGCCAACGCGGCCGTCGACGCACTCGTCGCCGCCCGCCGGGCCGCCGGGTTGCCCGGCACGTCCGTGGCCTGGGGCGCCTGGGCCGGGCCGGGCATGCTGGCGGACGGTGTCGCCGCGCGGCTGCGGGACTTCGGCATGCCGGTGATGGAGCCCGAAACGGCCGTCACCGCGATCGGCCGGGCACTCGCGGAGGACGACGAGCTGGTCGTGGTCGCCGATGTCGACTGGAGGCGCTTCACCACGGGCATGGGCCTGCGGTCCGCCGCCCTGCTCGACGGGATGCCGGACCCGGCTGCCGCGAGGCCCGTCCCGGACACCACCGCACCGTCGGCGGCCCGGGAGGGCGGCGGCTCCGCCGACGCCCTGCGGCAGCAGATCGCCGTACTGCCGCGCCACGAGGACCGGGTCAGGACCCTCACCGAACTGGTACGCACCCACGCGGCGACGGTCCTGCGCCACCCGGACGTCGACACGGTCCAGCCCGGAAAGGCGTTCTCCGCGCTCGGCTTCGACTCGCTGACGGCGGTGGAACTGCGCAACCGGCTCGTCGCCGTCACCGGACTGGTCCTGCCCGCCACGGTCCTGTTCGACCATCCCACGCCGTCGGCACTGGCCGACCGGCTGCTCGCGGACCTGGACCTGGACCTGCCGGACGCGGCGAGTGGCGCCGCCGAGTATGTCGGCTCCGTCGGCTCCGAGGCGAGCCGGGCGGCGGCACCCGGCGGCAACGAGCCGATCGCGATCGTCGGCATGGGCTGCCGCTTCCCCGGCGGGGTCGCAGGGCCCGAGGACTTCTGGCACCTGCTCTCGAAGGGCACCGACGCCGTCGGCGACTGGCCGTCGAACCGGGGCTGGGACACCGAGGGGCTGTACGACCCCGACCCCGACCACGCCGGCACCACGTACAGCAGGCAGGGCGGCTTCCTGCACGACGCCCCCGAGTTCGACGCGGAGTTCTTCGGCATCTCGCCGCGCGAGGCCCTGGCCATGGACCCGCAGCAGCGGCTGCTCCTGGAGACCGCCTGGGAGGCGGTCGAGGGCTCCGGGCAGGACCCGACCGCGCTGAAGGACCGGCAGGTCGGCGTCTACATCGGTACCAACGGCCAGGACTACTCCGCGCTGCTGCAGGGCGCCGAGGGCGTGTCCGAGGGCCATCTGCTGACCGGGAACACGGCCAGCGTGCTGTCCGGGCGGCTGTCCTACGTCCTCGGCCTCCGGGGACCCTCGCTCACCGTCGACACCGCGTGCTCCTCGTCGCTGGTGGCGCTCCATCTGGCCGTGCAGGCACTGCGGCGCGGCGACTGCGAGCAGGCCCTCGCGGGCGGGGTGACGGTGATGAGCACCCCGCGGCTCTTCGTGGAGTTCAGCCGGCAGCGCGGGCTCGCCGCCGACGGACGGTGCAAGGCGTTCTCGGCGGATGCGGACGGCACGGGCTGGGGCGAGGGCGCCGGAGTGCTGCTGCTGGAGCGCCACAGCGACGCCCTGCGCCACGGCCACCCCGTACTCGCGCTGATCAGCGGCACCGCCGTGAACCAGGACGGCGCCAGCAACGGGCTCACCGCCCCCAACGGCCCGTCCCAGCAGCAGGTCATCCGCGCCGCGCTGGCCGACGCCGCGCTGCGCGCCGACCAGATCGACGCGATCGAGGCCCACGGCACCGGCACCAGGCTCGGCGACCCCATCGAAGCGCAGGCGCTCCAGGCCGTCCACGGGCCGGCGCGCCCGGCGGACCGGCCGCTGTGGCTCGGCTCCGTGAAGTCGAACATCGGGCACACCCAGGCGGCGGCCGGGGTGGCCGGGGTGATGAAGATGGTGCTGGCCATCCGCCACGGCGAACTGCCGGGAACCCTGCACACCGGGACGCCGAACCCGCACGTCGACTGGTCCGACGGGGCCATCCGCCTGCTCACCGCGCACACCCCGTGGCCGGAGACCGGGAACCCACGCCGGGCAGGCGTGTCGTCGTTCGGCATCAGCGGCACCAACGTGCACACGATCATCGAGCAGGCACCGGCCGTCGCGGTCGCGCCCGCCCCGGAGCGGACCGACACCTCGGCCGTGCCCGCCCCGGACACCGCCACGACGGCCACCGCGCGCCGGGCCGCCCCGCCCGTGCCGCTGCTGCTCTCGGCCGGCACACCGGAGGCCCTGCGGGCACAGGCCGGCCGGCTGGTGAGCCGGCTCGATGCCGACCCGGACGCCGAACTGGCGGACGTCGCCTACTCGCTCGCCACGGGACGGGCCCCGCTCGAACACCGGGCCGCCGTCCTGGGACGGGACCGGGCATCCGTCCGGCGCTCGCTCACCGCACTCGCGCGCGGCACGGCAGCGGGCCACCTGCTCACCGGCGGCGCCGTACGCTCCGGCCGGACCGCCTTCCTCTTCCCGGGACAGGGCAGCCAGCGGGCCGGAGCCGGCGCGGAGCTCTACCGCGACGACCCGGTGTTCGCCGACGCCCTCGACGAGGTGCTGACCGGCCTGGACCCGCACCTCGACCTGCCCCTGCGCGACATCCTGTTCGCCGAGCCCGGAACCCCCGGTGCGGCGCTGCTCGACCGCACCCGGTACACCCAGCCCGCGTTGTTCGCCCTGGAGACGGCGCTGTTCCGGCTCGTACGGCACTGGGGTGTGCGGCCCGACCTGCTGATGGGGCATTCCATCGGCGAACTCGCCGCCGCCCACGCGGCGGGCGTGCTGGACCTGCCCGATGCCTGCGCGCTGGTAACGGCCCGGGGCCGGCTGATGGACGAACTGCCCGAGGGCGGGGCGATGGTGGCGGTGGAGGCCACCGAGGAGGAAGTGCACCAGGCCCTGCTGGACGACCGCACCGGGCACCCCCTCCCGGAGACGGAGACGGAGCCGGAGACGGAGGCGGACCGCGACCCGGGCCGGGGCGCGGTGGACATCGCCGCCGTCAACGGGCCCACCTCCGTGGTCCTGTCCGGTGACGCGGACGCGGTACGGCGCCTGGCCGGGGTGTTCCGCTCCCGCGGACGGCGCACCCGGCGCCTGAGCGTGAGCCACGCGTTCCACTCGGCCCGGATGGACGGGATGCTCGACGCGTTCCGGGACGTGGCCGAGTCGCTGACCTACCACGCGCCCGGCATCGAGATCGTCTCCAACCTGACCGGGCGCACGGCCACGGCCGCGGAACTCCGTTCCCCCGACCACTGGGTGCGCCACGCCCGGGGCACCGTGCGCTTCCTGGAAGGGGCCCGCCGGCTGCGGGCCGAGGGCGCGACGACGTACCTCGAACTCGGACCGGGCGGCGTGCTGTCCGGCATGCTCCACGCCTGCCTCCCCGACGCCGCCCCCACCCCCGGCGGCCCCGGCGGTCCCGGGACGGTGCCGCTGCTGCGCGACGGCCGCGGCGAGCCGGACACGGTCCGCACCGCACTCGCCTCGCTGCACCTGCGCGGCGTGGCGGTGGACTGGTCGGCGGGCTGGAGCGGCACCGACGTGCGGCGGGTCGACCTGCCCACCTACGCCTTCCAGCGCAGGCGCTTCTGGCCGGTGGCCGCGCCGGACCCGGCCCCCGCCGCCCGGCGCTCCCGGGAGACCGAGGTCCCCGCCGGCCCCCGCCGCTACCGCATCGCCTGGGAGCCGCTCACCGCGCCCGCGGAGTCCCGCCTCTCCGGCCGCTGGCTGCTCGTCACCCCGGACGGACCCGGTGCCGAGGGCACCGCACTCGCCTGCGAACAGGCGCTCGCCGGACACGGCGCCGACGTGGTCGTGATCCGGGTCGGGGCCGCCGTCCAACGCGCCGAACTGGCCTCGCTGCTCCCGGAGTTCGGCGCCCTGGAGGGCGTCCTGTCGCTGCTGGCGCTGGCTGACGGACCCCACCCGGGCCTGCGGACGCTCGACGCCTGCCTGAGCGGGACCCTGCTGCTGCTCCAGGCACTGGGCGACAGCGGCATCGACGCACCCCTGTGGTGCGCCACCCGCGGCGCGGTGGCGGCTCACGGCACGGAGGAGGTCCGCCCCGAGCAGGCCCAGGTGTGGGGCCTGGGCCGGGTGGCGGCACTGGAGCACCCGCTGCGCTGGGGCGGCCTGGTCGACCTGCCGGACCTGCTGGACGGGCCCGCGCTGGACGGGCTGTGCGCGGTGCTGGCCGGACGGGACGGCGAGGACCAGGTGGCCGTACGCGCGCCGGTACCGCTGGGCCGCCGGCTCGTCCCCGCGCCGGAGCCCGCGACACCCGCGCCCGCACCGTGGACGCCGCGCGGCACGGTCCTCGTCACCGGCGGCACCGGAGGCCTCGGCGCCCAGGTGGCGCGCTGGCTCGCGGAGCGCGGCGCGGAACACCTCGTCCTCCTCGGCCGGCGGGGCCCCGAGGCCCCCGGAGCCGACGCGCTGGTCGACGCCCTGGCGGCGCTCGGCGCCCGGAGCACCCTGCTGGCCTGCGACGTCGCCGACCGCACCGCGCTGGAACGGGTCCTGGAGAGGCTGCGCGACGAGGGAGACACCGTACGGGCCGTGGTGCACACCGCGGGACTCACCTCGGACACCGCGCTGATGGACTGCACGCCGGAGGAACTGGCCCGGCGGACGGCGGCCAAGACGCGTGGCGCGGCCCACCTCGACGTCCTGTTCGAAGGCCGCCCGCTGGACGCCTTCGTGCTGTTCTCCTCGATCTCGGGCACCTGGGGCAGCGGCGGCCAGGGCGCCTACGCGGCAGCCAACGCCTACCTGGACGGCCTCGCCGCGGCGAGGCGCGGCCGGGGCCTGACGGCGACCTCGGTGGCCTGGGGCCCCTGGGCCGGCGCGGGCATGGCCGACGGCGCCGTGGGCGACGGCCTGCGCCGCCACGGGCTGGTGCCGATGGCCCCCGCGGCGGCGCTCTCCGCGCTCGGCCTGGCGCTGACCCTGGACGAGGGCGAACCGGTCGTCGCCGAGCTGGACTGGAGCCGCTTCGCGCCCATCTTCGGTTCGGTGAGGGACAGTGCGCTGCTGCGCGGCCTGCCGGCCGCCCCGGAGCCCCGGGCGGCGGACGGCGACCCCGCGGACGCGGACACCTCCGCCGGGTCCGGACCCGGCACGGGCGGCGACCCGTCGTGGCTGCACCGGCTGCACCGGCTGTCCGAACCCGAGGGCCGCAAACTGCTGACGGAGCTGGTCCGGAGCGAAGCGGCCGCCGTGCTGGGCCACGAGTCGGCCGCCGGCCTCACGGCCGACCGCCCGTTCCGCGAGCTGGGCTTCGACTCGCTCACCGCCGTCGAACTCCGCAACCGGCTGGTCGCGGCCACCGCTCTGCCGCTCGCGTTCACCTCCGTCTTCGACCACCCGACGGCAGCCGCCCTCGCCGCGCACCTCTTCGCCGGGCTGAGCGGCATGGAACCGGATACCGACGGCACGGCCGGCACGGCCGGGCCCGCGGCGGCCGACGAACCCCTGGCGATCGTCTCGATGGCCTGCCGGTTCCCGGGCGGCGTCCGCTCGCCGGAGGACCTGTGGCGAGTGGTGGCCGACGGAGTGGACGCGGTCACCGCGCTGCCCGCCGACCGCGGCTGGCCGCTGGACACCCTCTACGACCCGGACCCCCTGCACCCGGGCACCTTCTACACCACCGGCGGCGGATTCCTGGACGGGGCGGCCGAGTTCGACGCGGAGTTCTTCGGCATCTCTCCGCGCGAAGCACTGGCCATGGACCCCCAGCAGCGACTGCTCCTCGAAACCAGCTGGGAGGCACTGGAGCGGGCCGGACTCGATCCCGCGTCGGTCCGCGGCAGCGAGGGCGGCGTCTACGTCGGCGTCGCCGCCCAGGGCTACGGCACCGGCCCGCAGAACCCGTCCGACGAGGTCGAGGGGCACCTCCTCAGCGGCACGGTCACCAGCGTCGCCTCCGGCCGCGTCGCCTACACCCTCGGACTCGGCGGCCCCGCCGTGACCGTGGAAACGGCCTGCTCGTCCTCGCTGGTGGCACTGCACCTGGCCGGCCAGGCACTGCGCGCCGGTGACTGCTCGTTCGCCCTGGTCGGCGGCGCCGCGGTGATGGCGAGCCCGGACGTCTTCGTCGAGTTCAGCCGTCAGCAAGGCCTGTCGCCCGACGGCCGCTGCCGCTCCTTCGCCGAAGGGGCGAACGGTACGGGCTGGGGCGAAGGGGTGGGCGTCCTGCTCGTGGAACGCCTCTCCGACGCGCGCCGCCTCGGGCATCCGGTCCTCGCCCTCGTACGGGGCACCGCGGTGAACCAGGACGGTGCCAGCAACGGCCTCACCGCCCCGAGCGGCCCCGCACAGCAGCGGGTGATCAGGGCCGCGTTGGCCACGGCAGGACTGTCCGGCGCCGAAATCGACCTGGTCGAGGCGCACGGAACCGGCACCGTGCTCGGTGACCCCATCGAGGCGCAGGCCCTCCTGGCCACCTACGGCCAGGACCGGCCCGCCGACCGCCCGCTGTGGCTGGGGTCACTGAAGTCCAACATCGGGCACACCCAGGCCGCCGCCGGGGTCGCCGGGGTCATCAAGACGGTGCTCGCACTGCGCAACGGCGTGCTCCCCGGCACCCTGCACGCACAGGAGGCGTCCAGCCGGGTGGACTGGTCGGTCGGCGCGGTCCGGCTGCTCGCGGACGCCCGCCCCTGGGACGCCCCGGACGGGGACCGGCCGCGCCGGGCCGGCGTCTCCGCGTTCGGCATGAGCGGCACCAACGCCCACGCCGTTCTGGAGGAAGCACCCGCCGCCGATGACGGTCCGCTGCCCGAAGGCACGGACGGCGAACCGTCCGAGGCCACCGGGACCACGGTTCCGTGGCTGCTCTCCGCCATGACGCCCGCGGCCCTGCGCCGACAGGCGCGCCGACTGGGCGAGCACCTGCGGGCCGACCCCGACGGGGGCGTCGCCGCACCGGCCCGCGCGCTCGCCACCACCCGCCCCGCCCTGCCCTTCCGGGCGGCCGCCACCGGCCGCGACCGCGACGCGCTCCTCGGCTGGCTGGACGCCCTCGCGGCGGGAGAACCCGCGCCCGACGCCGTGCAGGACCGGGCGCGCGGCGGCCGTACGGCCTTCGTCTTCCCCGGCCAGGGCTCGCAGTGGGCCGGCATGGCCGTGGCGGCGCTCGACACCGCCGGGGCGTTCGCCGCCGCCATCGCCGACTGCGAACGGGCGCTCGCCCCGCACACCGACTGGTCCCTGACCGAGGTGCTGCGCGGCGCGCCCGGCGCACCGACGCTCGACCGCGTGGACGTCGTCCAGCCGGTGCTCTTCGCCGTGATGGTCGCGCTGGCCGCGCACTGGCGCGACACCGGGGTCACCCCGGACGCGGTCGTCGGACACAGCCAGGGCGAGATCGCCGCCGCCCACGTCGCCGGAGCGCTGTCGCTCGACGACGCGGCCCTCGTGGTGGCGCGGCGCAGCCGGGCGCTGCTGAGGCTGGCGGGACGCGGCGGCATGGTGTCGGTCGCCGCCTCCGCCGAGCGGACCACGAGCCTGCTGCCCGCCGGCGGACGCCTCTGCGTGGCCGCGGTGAACGGCCCCGACGCCGTGGTCGTCGCCGGGGAGCCCGAGGAGCTGGCCGCCCTGCTCGCGGCCTGCGACCGGGAAGGCGTACGGGCCAAGGCGATCCCGGTGGACTACGCGGCCCACTCGGCCCAGGTCGCCGAGATCGAGGACGAACTGCGCGAAGCCCTCACCGGGATACGCCCCCGCGCCTCGGCCGTCCCGCTCTACTCGACGGTGACCGGCGAACCCGTCGCCGGAGAATCGCTCGACGCCGCCTACTGGTACCGCAACCTGCGCGAGCAGGTCGACTTCGTCGGAGCGACCCGCGCCCTGCTGGACTCGGGTCACACCCTGGTCGTCGAGGTCAGCCCGCATCCGGTGCTGCTCGCCGGGATCGAGGCGGTGGCCGCGGAGGCCGGGCGGGAGGTGTCGGCGGTCGGCACGCTGCGGCGCGGCGACGGTGGCCGGGACCGGCTGCTGGCCTCACTGACCGAGGCGTGGGCGGCCGGCGGCGGTCCGGTGGACTGGTCGCCCTGGACGGGGGCCCCCGGGCCGGGCGGCCCGGCACCCGTCCTGCTGCCGACGTACCCCTTCCAGCGCGACCGGTACTGGCTGCCCACACCGGGCCGGACGGCCGCCACGGCCACCACCGGGGTGCCGGCCGAGGAGACTTCGGAGGCCGCGGGCGACGAGGACGGTACCCCCGCCGCACGACTGGCCGCCCGGCTGGCCCCGCTGGACCGGCCGGCACGCCGTCAAGTGGTGCTCGACCTGGTCATCCGGCACGCGGCCGCGGTCCTCGGCCATTCCGGAGCCGGTCCGGTGCGCCCGGAACGCTCCTTCTCCGAGATCGGCTTCGACTCGATGCTCGCGATGCGGTTCAGGAACGCGCTGTGCGAGGCCACCGGGCTGACCGTCCCGCCGACGGTCGTCTTCGACCACCCGACGCCCGAAGCGCTCGCCGCCCACCTGGACGCGGAGCTGTCCGCCGCGCCCGAACCGCCCTCGCCGCTGCTGGCCGAGCTGGACCGGCTGGCCGCGCTCCTCGCGGCCGTCCCGCCCGGAGCGGCCGACACCGACGGGGTCGGCGAACGAC
>NZ_JBHXEM010000151.1:0-19009 GCF_042724755.1 Kitasatospora sp. NPDC127067
ACGAATGCCAAGTTGCCAGACCGGATCGGCCCCCGCCAAGACCCCCTCGCTACGATCCGCCGTCGTAGCCACGCGCCCGGCTCCGATTCCAAGGAGCCGCCGCGCCGGCCGCCTCGACCCCTCCCCGCCTGCGCGAACACCCCCACCCCATGGCAAAAGACGGGCAAAACGGACACTGCTAGCCGTCGTCGTTCATCGCATCCGTGTGTGAGCGCCCTCACCGGCCGGGGTCCGGCGGCATCGCTGACGGGCCCACCGCCGTCACACCCGGTCACCACCGACCGGCCGCCACTGAGACCCCCGCCACACCCCGCAGACGCGCCCCCGCCGGTCCGTGCGTTGACGGATGATGCGTGGTGCCGCCGGGAGCATCCCGGCCCGGTGCCCCGCGGCACCGAGGCACCGAGGGGGAGATTGTGCGATTCACCGGCCGGGTCTCCGGCGTCCTGTCGACCGTCCTGCTGGCAGCGGGAGCCGTGGCCGCCCCGCAGGCCGGCGCGGCGCCCGCCGCACCGTGCTCGGGCGGCCGGGTGCTGGACGTGGTCGCCCACCACGACGACGACCTGCTCTTCCTGACCCCCGACCTGATCCACGACCTGGCGAACCCCGACGTCTGCGTCCGGACCCTGTTCCTGGTCGGCTCGTACTACAGCCGGGACGGCGTCGCGGCGCACCCCACGGACGCCGACAAGTACGCCTACATGGAAAGCCGTGAGGCCGGCGACCGCGCGGCCTACCGGGCGGCCGCCGGCATCCCCGGCGACTGGCAGCACGCGCCCTACTCGGCGGCGGGCGTACGGGCGACGACGTGGTCGCTGGGCGGCCGGATCTCCACGGTCGAGCTGCGCGTGCCCGACGCCGCCGCGTCCAACGACGCCGGCACGATGTTCAAGGGCCAGCTGTGGGCGCTGTACGCGGACGGCCGGGAGGCCTGGCCCGTCCCGGGCGCGGACGCGCCGGTGCAGCAGCGGCTGAGCCGCGAGCAGGTCCTCGCCTTCGTCCAGGGCGTCATCGACGACTACGGGCCGACCGTGATCAACACCGAGGACCCGTCGGCGGACCACCAGCGGAGCTCCATGGACGGGAACTTCCACCCCGACCACGTCGCGACGACCAGGCTGCTGCTCGGCGCCCTGAACCGTCGCGGTGGGACCTGGCCGCGCATGACGTACTACCGGGACTACCTGGCCCGGGAGTCGGCCCCCAACCTGGACGGCGCGGCACAGGCCCGCAAGCAGCAGGTCTTCGAGGCCTACTGCCCGTACGACGACGAGATCCACCGCGGCGGCTCCTGCCAACCGGACTACGCCGACTGGTACCGGCGCCAGTACTACGCCGACTCGGCGTGGCGGGGCTCCTACATCCTGCCCATGTCCTACGGCTTCGAGGACCCGAAGCTCGACCAGCGCTACCGCGTCGTGAACCGCTCCACCGGCCTCTACCTCGACGTCTCCGGCTCCTCGGTAGCCGACCAGGCGCCCCTGCTCGGCTTCTCCCCCACCGGGAACCCCAACCAGGCCTTCACCTTCAGGGCCGCCCTGGGCGGCTGGAACCTGCGCCCGGTGCACAGCGACCAGTGCCTGGACGTGACCGGGTCGAGCACCACCACCGGCACCCCCCTGATCCAGTTCCACTGCACCGCCGTCACCGTCGGCCCCGCCGACGTGTCACGGATGTCCAGCCCCAACCAGGCCTTCCGCGTCCGCGGCGACCGCACCGGCGGCTACACCATCACCAACGCCAACTCCGGCCTCGCCCTCACCTCCCCCGCCCGGGCCGGAGGAGCGGTCACCCAGGCACCCGCCGCCGGCACCCCCGACCAGCTGTGGGACCTCGTCCCGGCCTGACCCGCGCCGTAGCGCCCCGGCCGGCTCATGACCCGGTGCGGCACGACCCGGTGCAGCAGCAGGGCCGGGCCGAGGGTGCCGGTGGGGTGATCGCGGACAGCCGGTGGTCGCCGTCGGTGAGGCGGTCGAGGCCGGTGGCCTCGCGGGCGGCGATCTCCCGTCGGTGGCGCTCACGGCGGCGCAGGGCCCGCTGGAGTTCGGGGTCGTCGTCCGGGTCGTAGAGCGGGGAGGCGGTGGCGGCGACGTGGTCGTGGATGCGCTGCCATTCGTCGCGGGCGGTGGCCGCGTGGAGGGCGGCCTCCTCCTCCCCGGCGTCGGTGTGCCGGTAGGCGGTGCGCTGGATCCTCCGGGCGGCGGCGAGGGCCTGGGCGATGGCGCGCGGGCTCGTCCCGGCGGCCCGGAGGCGGACCCGGTGCCGGACGTCGCCGAGCAGCCCGTGCTCCCGGTCGTCCGGCTCCTCCTGGGCGTGCGGATCGACGGGTGGGACGGCGGGGCCGGGTGCGGGGCGGGTGGTGTCGGTCATCGCGGGTGCCTTCCGGAGCGGAGATGCGGGGCGGGGCCACGGCTGCCCGTACCCTGCCGTTCGCCCCGCCACCCGGGCAAGGCGGACAGTGCGGCCCCGTCCCCTGCCCCCTGTCCAGGGGGTGGAATTCCGCCCGCGGTGGACGGTGCGCCCGGCACCGTGGACGGCATGATCCTGCAACCGGAGACCGACGACCTCGCCGCCTACCTCGGGGCGGACGAGGTGATCGACCATCAGCACCCGGAGCTGCGGCGGCTGGCCGCCGAGCTGGCTACGCCGGAGGCGGCGTACCACCACGTCCGCGACCGGGTGGCGCACTCCGCGGACGCGGGCGCGTACAGCGGGGCGTTCCGCGCCTCCGAGGTGCTGGCCGCGCGCAACGCGATCTGCCACGGCAAGTCGCACCTGCTGGCCGCGCTGCTGCGGGCGCAGGGCGTGCCGACCGGCCTGTGCTACCAGCGGCTGGAGGACGGCGAGGGCGGGTTCGTGCTGCACGCCCTCAACGCCGTGCACCTGGACGGCCACTGGTCCCGCCTGGACGCCCGGGGCAACCGGGAGGGGGTCGACGCGCGGTACGACCTGGACCGGGAACGGCTGGCCTGGCCGGTCCGGCCGGAGCGGGGCGAGCGCGACCACCCCGGGGTCTTCGCCGCACCGCCGGCCGCGCTGGTCCGGGCGCTCGCCCGGGCGGTGCCCGGCCGATTCGGCTACGACCACCTGCCGTCCGAACTCCCGGGCGAGGCGTCGCCCGGCCCCGGGTGAGGCGCCCGAACGTCGTAGGCGCGGCAGGCGGCCGGTCGTCCGGGGATTCGCCCGTGGGCGTTACGGGGGCGTGGCCGCGTTGCTCGCTCTCGCGGCCGCCACCGGGACGGCCGTCCTCGCGGTCCGCCGCCACGGCCGCGGCACGGAAAGCCGGTAGGCACCCCCGTCAGCGGCCTGAATCGCCGGTGCCCCGGGGGCACCGGGGTTGTCCGTGGGGGTGCGTATCGTCCGGGGCGGCAGGTGCCACGGACGTGAGAAGGAAAGGGGCGGGCATGAACGAGGTCGGGCAGGAGACGCGCGAGTACCTCGACGGGCTGTTCACCCCGGGTGTGCGGATCGGCGGCGATCCGCACACCCCGTACAGCTGGATCGAGATCGCCGAGTTGCAGGAGGTCACCACGATCCGGCTGCCGAGCGGGCGGCTGGTCGTGGACTCGCCCTGGAGCACCGGGGCGCCGCGCGAGCTCGCGGTCCGCGTGCCGCCCGGCGAGCACCCGGTGGACGTCTCCTGGGCCGACTGGCCCCGCCTCGCCGACGGCTACTACACCGAGCACCGGATGTGCGCCGCGACGCGCCTGCGCGTGCGCGACGAGCCGGTGGTCACCTGGCAGCTCGCCCTCGGCGTGGGCGAGGACCCGGCGCTGCGCTCCGCCGGCGCGGGGTACGACGCGGAGGAGGCCATGGGCTGCTTCGCCGACGCCACCGCCTGGCAGGCGCTGACCGGGCCCTTCCGCCGCGGTCCGGCGGCCGGACGGGGCACCGAGGACCTCTGCGAGGGCCACTTCGAGCTCCTCCGCGACGAGGAGCACCGGGCCGACCTGCTGACCTTCGGCGTCCCGGAAGGCTGGGGGCAGGTCTGGGAGGGCCTGGCCCGCGACGGCGGGATCACGGCGATCGTCGCACCCGGCCCGGTGCCCACCAGCCCGTGGGACTGAACGGTCCGGCCACCGCACCGGCGGTGCTGACGGAGGGATGTCAGTAGTCGCTGCCGGAGGCGGCCGCGCCGGACCCTTCGTACGGGCCGGGGCGGGCGGTTCCCGCCATCGCCTGGGCGTGCAGGCAGGCGCGGGCGTGCGACAGGGCCGCGGCGGCGCCGCGCAGGTGGTGGTTGACGACGGGGAGCAGGGTGCCGCGCAGGCGATCGGCGGTGTGCAGTGCGGCGGCGGCCTGTTCCAGCAGCTCGCCGGCGCGGTGTATGGCCTGGCCGCGGTCGCTGGCGCGGTACTCCTCGGCGAGGGCTGCGGCGGCATGGGCGAGTTCGCCGACGCCGGGGTCTTCGACGGGTTCGGCGCCGAAGAACTCCAGCATGGACGCCAGTTCTGCCAGCCGGGCGTTGCGGCGCTTGTCCCACCAGGTGCTCACGTTGCGATCATGCACCACGACGCACCGCGATGTGGGGGGAACGGGTCAACTTCCCTGCACGGGGGAGAATCCGGCCCGCCGGCGTGGGTGACCGGCGCTTCCGGCCTCCGGGGGCGGCGCCGGGGGCGTACGCACGATCGGCGCGCGCCCCCGGGACGGCGCACAGCGCCGGGCGATGCGGGATCCCTCCGCCGCCCGCACCGGGTCAGTAGCCGTCGTACGGCTGGCAGCCGGGGCAGACGTCGATCTGCACGCCGGGTGCGGGGCAGGGGTAGAACCAGCCCGCGAGAGCGGCCCGTTGGTGGATCAGCGGGCCGTCGGTCTCGGCCCTGCCGTCGTGGAAGACGGCACCGCACCCGTGGTCGCAGGTCATGGTGCCGATCGGGCGGGTGTCGGCCCCCGCGAACGTGACAGCCATCTCGGCTCCTCTCTCCCGGCTGTCAGTCTGCCGACCCCGGCGGGCGGTGAACAGGCCGCGGCCGAAGCCGCGCCGCCGAGGTGGGCGCGGGCGCCGGGGACGGCCCGGACGGCGGTGCGGGAGCGGCCGTCACAGCCCGTAGCGCGGGCGGGCTCGGCCGCTGGGCCGAACCCGTAACGAAGTGGACAAAGTAGGATGGCTGAACTCCCGCGCTACGCGCGAAGAGTTCCATAAATGTTCCATTTGCCTGTTTCATTCTCCCGCTTCACACGCACGGAGCCACCCTCATGGACAACCTGTCCACCGTCGACGTCGACGGCGCGATAGAGACCCGCGGTATCGAACCCGTCCCGGACCACGAGCGCCGGGGCAGAGTCCGCGAGCTCTTCCCGACCTGGGTCGCGGCGAACATCAGCGTCCTGCTCCTCACCATGGGCGCGGCCCTGGTGGTGTTCAACCAGTTGAACTTCTGGCAGGTCCTGGTCGTCGCCGCGTGCGCCGCACTCGCCTCCTTCGGCATGGTCGGCGTGCTGTCGGTCTCCGGGAAGTGGGGCGGCGCCCCGGGCGCCACGCTCTCCCGGGCCACCTTCGGGGTGCGCGGCAACCTCTTCCCCGGCGCGATCCTCTGGGTCGCCCGGTTCGGCTGGGAGACGATCAACGCCGTCACCGGCGCCTACGCCGTGCTGACCGTCCTCGACCTGATGTTCGGCGTCAAGAGCAACACCGCGCTGATCGTCATCACGCTGTTCGCCTTCGTCGCCTGCACCTTCCTGGTCTCCGGCATGGGCCGCAAGGCGCTGAACGTCTGCAACACCTGGTCGACGTACCTCTTCGGCGTCTTCAGCGTCCTGGTCCTGGGCTACCTGATCGCGACCATGAACTGGAGCGAGGTCTTCTCCAAGCCCGCGGGCACCACCGCGATGATGATCGCCGGCATCGGGACCATCGCCGCCGGCGGCATCAGCTGGGTCCCCACCGGCCCGGACTTCGCCCGCTACCTGCCGCACTCCGCCTCCGGCCGGAAGATCGTCGGCGTGACGGTCTCCGGCGCCGGCCTGGTGATGGTGCCGATGGTGCTGATGGGCGCCGTGATGGCGGTGGCCTCGCCCGGCCTGGCGCAGGCCGCGGACCCGGTCTCCTTCCTCGGCGACCTGCTGCCGACCTGGCTGGCCGTGCCCTACCTGCTGACCGCGATCGTGGGCATGCTGCTGATCAACAGCCTCTCCATGTACTCGGCCGGCTTCACCGCGCAGACCATGGGCGTGAAGCTGCCGCGCGCCACGGCCGTCAGCATCAACGCCGTGATCTCGCTGGTCGGCGGCCTGCTGCTGATGCTGGTCGCCAAGAGCTTCCTGGGCTCCTTCATCACCTTCCTGATCCTGCTCGCCGTCTCCTTCTCGGCCTGGATCGGCGTCTACGCGGTGGACATGTTCCGCCGCCGGTCGCGTGCGGTGCGCTACGACGCCGCCGCGCTGATGGACACCAGCAGGAACAGCCCGTACTGGTACAAGGCCGGCTTCTGCTGGCAGGCGATGGTGTCCTGGGTGCTCGCGCTGCTGATCGGGCTCGCCTTCACCAAGTGCGACTGGTTCGCCGGCCCGTTCTCCGACACCCCGATCGGCAAGTACGGGCTCGCCTGGGCGGCGACCATCGTGATCTCCGGCGCGATCATGGCCGTGCTCCCCGCGCCCCGGGAGAACACCCCCGCCGCCTCCGCCACCGCCGAGCAGGCCGCCGACGTCCCGGCGGAGCGCACCGAGCGGGTCACCGTCTGACCGCACGGCGCGAACCCCCGTACGCCCCGGACCGCCCGGGTGCCGGCTCCACCGAGTCGGCACCCGGGCGGTCCGGTTTTCGGTGCCGCAGATGCCGCCGGTGCCGCGGTCAGGCGCCGGGGCGGTGCGGGCGCGGCCGTCGCCGGCAGGACGACGAGGCGCCGGACGAGGCCCTGGCGGTCGGCGCCCTCGGCCCGGGCCGGTGTTCCGGATCGCGATCCGCGCGGCGCGGCGGGCAGGTCCGTGCGCAGCGGCCCGTCACCGGCCTCGCGCGGGAGCAGGTCGTGCGGGCGTTCCTGCCCGCCCTACCGGGACGGCGCGGCCCCGACCAGGGCCCGGCACTTCCGGCACGAGGCCGGGTCCCCGGGCTCGAAGTGGCACAGGAAGACCTTGAAGCAGCGGAGCCCGCACAGGGTGCGGGGCCTGCTGCGGCTCAGGTCCCCGGCATGCAGGACACCGGGCACCCCCTGGACCCCGACGGCGGGGAACTCGGCCGGCTCGCGCGCGGTGGCGAAGGATCGGATCCCGTCCAGGGCTCCGGTGTCCGGGCTGTCGGTCATGCCGGGCAGCATGCCACGGTCGGGGACCGCCGTCGGCGCCGGGCTCCCACCGCAGGTCGGCGGGCCTTGCGCGCCGGTGAGCGGCGGCCTGCCATGCGCGGCGGGCGGGCGGCCCGGGGCCGCCGGGGCTGATGCCGGGTCAGCACTCCCGGGGAGGCCCCCGGCCCGGGCCTTGCCGTCCGGTCGGGGGCGGCAGCCGGGCTGTTCCTGCGGTGGGTTGACGGACCGCCGGCCGACACGGGGGCGACCGGCGGGACACACCCCGGCACCGGCGGAGAGGAGAAAAGGTGGAGACAGGAATCGAACCCGTCTGAACGGTCCTGCAAACCGTCGCCTCGCCACTCGGCCACTCCACCTCGACAACGGTGGAAACATTACACACGTATGAACCGGAACTCTCCGGAAGTGCTGGATTTTCACTCCGGAAGGCTCTTAATGCTTCTAGTGTTATTTCTCTCGACATGGCGCCGAAAGGGCCCGGAGGCCGACACGGGGAAAGTCATGTTGCGCTAGCCTGTGCCGATATCTCCAACCCGATGGGATTTCATTGATGGCCGTCGAGGAATCACGGTTCACCCGTATCACGGAGCTGCGTGGCGAATCCGCCACGAACCGGTGCCAGTACAAGAGTCTGCCCCTGCGCGACCTTCCACCGCTCGGTGTCGTGCGTCGCGCGCGGATCGCCCGCGAAGGCCTGCGTGAGCGCCGCGCCGACATTCCGGCGCCCGGCCGTCCCTCCCGCTTCGCCGAGGGGGACTGGGTCCGGGTGAAGGACGAGGCCGTGGTGCGCGCCACCCTGGACGCCAAGGACCGCCACCGCGGCCTGTGGTTCACCCGGAGCCAGTGGTCGTTCTGCGGCGGCGTCTACCAGGTCGAACGCGTCGTGCGCCGCATGATCGACGACCACTACCGCGTGCGGCGCCTGTCGGGCACCGTCGCCCTGGCCGGCGCCACCTGCCACGGCGCCGACGGGACCCAGGGCTGCGGCATGGACTGCGCGCTGCTGTTCCGCGACGAATGGCTGGAGCCCGCCCCCGCGCCGGTCCCCGCCGCCCGGCCGGTCGCCCTGTGGGCGACGGTGCGCAGCCTCGCGGAGATCCACGCGACCCTCGGCTCCGACGGGCGCCTGCACGGCGTCCCCTTCCAGCCGGGGATGGAGCGCCACGCCGGCACCCGTCACGGCGCCACCGAGCTGCGTCACCGGTCCCTGGCCTGGTGGCAGCACCCCACCGGGGGGCGCTGGTTCATCCTCCAGGGCCTGCGCTGCGGCGGCGAGCCGGCCCCCACCGGCTGCGACCGCCGCTGCGCCCTGCTGTGGCACGAGTCCTGGCTGCGCCTGGAACCCGCCGCGGAATCCTCCGCCGCCGGCCGCTGATCGGCCGTCAGCGCCGCCAGCGGTCGCGCACCAGCTTCGCGGTCAGGTGCAACGGTCCGTCCCGGTCTCCGACGTAACATCGGGGAAGCGCGTACACCCCGCTGTGGGGCCCGGGGCTGACCGCGCAGCCGTACTCGTAGCCGGCCTGCTCCACCGCCTCCACCGCGGCGTCGTCGAGCGAGCCGTACGGGTAGCAGAACCCGCCGACCTCCCGGCCCGTGAGGTCCTCCAGCACGTGGCGGCTGTCGGTGACCTGGGCGGCGAGGTCCCGCGCGCCCAGGCCCGCCAGCCGCCGGTGGGTCAGCCCGTGCGAGCCGATCTCCACCCCGGCGGCAGCGGTTTCACGGACCTCGTCCGCCGTCATCAGCGGCTTGCGCGGGCCCTGCCGGTCCCAGTCGTTGTAGCCGCCGAGCCGGCCGGCCACCACGTAGACCGTCGCGGTGAAGCCGTACTCCGCCAGTGCGGGCATGGCTTCCTCCAGGAAGTCGCGGTACCCGTCGTCGAAGCTGAGCCCGACCAGGCCCGCCGCGGTGCCGTCCCGGTGGGAACGCATCAGGGCGCCCACCGACACCCCGCGCAGCCCGCGGGCGGACAGCCAGCGCAGCTGGCGGCGGAACCGCGCGGGATCGACGGTGATCAGATAGGGGTCCTCGACCGTCGACGTCACCGAGTGATACATGAGTGTCCACGGGAGGCTTCCCGCGCCTGCGCCGGTCTCCCTTTCCGGACTATTGCGTGGTCGAATGATTTGCATGTTCCGCTCCAGCTGTCCGGTGGCACCGCCTGTGCAGGTGGACCCGAGGAAATTGCATTCTGGCAGCGTCGGACCCCGCTTCCATTCGCGCCAGGCGACTCCGCTTCATTTCACCCGGATGCCGGAGCGGGAGTCGGGGCGGGTGCCGCCGTGGCGGGCGGGCCGGTTCCGGGGCTACTTGGGGGCGGCCGTCATGGAGGCGACGGCGTCCGCCACGCTGGAGCGGTAGTTGCCCATCTTGGGGTTCAGCACCCGCACGCCGCTGTCGAGCGGGAAGTTCTGGGTGTTCGCGAGGGGCATGTTGGTGCCCTCGTCGTCGGCCAGCACGTTGATCTCGTTGATGCCGGGGGTGGTGCCGGTGGTGGCGCCGCTCGGGTCGAGGTCGATCACCGCGTAGGCGTTCTGCCCCGCCGGGACCGTGAAGCGCTCGGTGCCGCTGGCGAGTATCGGCTTGACGTTCTTGCTCTGGTCGGGCGAGACGGAGTCGCCGAGGTCGACCCCCGGGGAGGAGCTCAGGCTGCAGGCGCTCGCGCCGGTGTTGCGCACCTCGATCACCCGCTGGCCGGCCGCCCCGGCTCGGGCCGTCACCTTGATCGAGAGGTTCTTGATGTCGCACGGGTGGGCGGCGGCGCCGGCACTGCCCCCGTCGGACTTGGTGCCGCCCGGGGTGCTCGCGCCGGACGGCTTCTGCGGGGCGGGCTTCGTCGCCGCGCCCGTGGCCGGTGCGCCCGCCGTGGGGGCGCCGGAGGCCGGGCCGCCCGCTGTCGGGGGCGTGGCGGCCACCGTGGCGGCCGCGGAGGCGCCCGGGCCGCCGGCCGCGTCGGTGTTGTCGGGCCCGCAGGCGGTCAGCGCGAGGCCGGCTCCGACGACGAGGGCGGCGGAGGCGAGCAGCTGGTGACGGTGGCGGACGGACATGGTGGCTCCCCGATAGCGGTGCGTGCTGACTTGCGTGGACACCTCACAGGACGGTCGGTCGACGGCTTTTGGTGGCATGCACAGCGTCACAATCACCAGGACAGGATGAAGATCGGATCGTGACATTCCGTCAAGTGCGTGCGGATGGACGGCCGGCCCGGGATCGGCTCGGCGGGCGACCCGGGATCGGCTCGGCGGGCCGCGGCCGGCCACCCGAGGCCCGGCCGTGGCCCGGCTCGGGCGACCGCGGGCGCGGCAGCGGGCGCGCCGGGCCTTCCGATGCGGGAACGTGGAACCGGAGGAGGATTTTTCCCGGCCCGGCGGAAGCCCGCGGGTGCTGCTTCCGGAGAGGAGTCGACATGGATCCGCTGCGGCCCGGCCCGCTGCGCTGCCTGGTGACCGGGGCGACCGGCTACATCGGCGGCCGGCTCGTGCCCGAACTGCTCGCCCGCGGGCACACAGTGCGCTGCCTGGTGCGCGATCCCCGGCGGCTGCGCGACCAGCCCTGGCGGGCCCGGGTGGAGACCGCCACCGGTGACGTCACCCGCCCCGCCACCCTCGCCGGGGCCTTCGACGGCATCGACGTCGCCTACTACCTCGTCCACTCGCTCGGCACCGGACCCTCCTTCGAGGCGACCGACCGCGAGGCCGCCCGCGCCTTCGCGGCCGCCGCGGCGGCCGCCGGCGTCACCCGGATCGTCTACCTCGGCGGCCTCGTCCCCGCCGGGGTGCCCGAGGCGGACCTCTCCCCCCACCTGCGCTCGCGCGCCGAGGTGGGCCGCGTCCTGCGCGCCGGCGGCGTTCCCACGGCCGAACTGCGCGCCGCCGTGATCATCGGCTCCGGCAGCGCCTCCTTCGAGATGCTGCGCCACCTCACCGAACGCCTGCCCGCGATGGTCACCCCGCGCTGGGTCTCCACCCGGATCCAGCCGATCGCCGTCCGGGACGTCCTGCGCTACCTCGTCGGCGCCGCCCACCTGCCGCCCGGGCTGAACCGCACCTTCGACCTCGGCGGCCCCGACGTCCTCACCTACGAGCAGATGATGCGGCGCTACGCCCGCATCGCCGGGCTGCGCCGGCGTCTCATCGTCCCCGTGCCGGTCCTCACCCCCCGCCTCTCCAGCCACTGGGTCGGCCTGGTGACCCCCGTGCCGAACTCCATCGCCCGCCCCCTCGTCGAGTCCCTGCGCCACGAGGTCGTCTGCGGCGAGCACGACATCGCCCGCTGGGTGCCCGACCCGCCGGAGGGCCTGACCGGCTTCGACCAGGCCGTCACGCTCGCCCTGCGCCGGATCAAGGACGCCGACGTCGCCACCCGCTGGTCCTCCGCCTCGCTGCCCGGTGTGCCCAGCGACCCGTTGCCCACCGATCCCGACTGGGCCGGCGGCAGCCTCTACCAGGACGTCCGGGAACGCGTCGTGGCCGCGCCGCCCGCCGCCGTCTGGCGGGTGATCGAGAGCATCGGCGGCGACAACGGCTGGTACTCCTTCCCGCTCGCCTGGGCCGTGCGCGGCCGGCTGGACCGCCTGGTCGGCGGCGTCGGACTGCGCCGGGGCCGCCGCGACCCGGCCCGGCTGCGGGTCGGGGACTCCCTGGACTTCTGGCGCGTCGAGGAGATCGAACCCGGCCGGCTGCTGCGCCTGCGGGCCGAGATGCGCCTGCCCGGGCCGGCCTGGCTCGAACTCTCCGTCGCACCGGACGGGGACCGCGGGACCCGGTACCGGCAGCGGGCCCTGTTCCACCCGCACGGCCTGGCCGGACACGCGTACTGGTGGGCCGCCGCGCCGTTCCACACCGTGGTGTTCGGGGGCATGGCCCGCAACATCACCGAACGCGCGCGCCGGCAGCCCTGATCCGGCCGGACACCGGCCGGGCCCCCGGCTCCCCGGCGTGCGGCGCGGGCGCCCGTCGCAAAGAAACACGAAGAAAATGATCCAGGTCCGCCCACCGTGTCGATCCGCGGCCGTGCCGTTCGACCTGGGACCGGAAGGGTCGAGAGGCGACCCCCGAACGAGGAGGCCGGAGATGGCGAAGTACATGCTGATCATGCGGGGCACCGACGAGTCCGTCGCGAAGATGATGGAGACGCCGTTCGAGGAGATGCTCGAAACGGTGGGCCGTTTCAACGAGGAACTGATCCGGGCGGGCGTGCTCGTCGCCGCCGAGGGGCTGGACGACCCCTCGCAGGGCGTGGTGGTGGACTTCGGCGGGGAGACCCCGGTGGTCACCGACGGACCGTACGGCGAGACGAAGGAGCTGTTCGGCGGCTTCTACGTGATCGATGTCGCTTCGAAGGAGGAGGCCGTCGAGTGGGCCAAGCGCCTCCCGGCGCTGCCCGGCTCGAAGTGCGAGGTCCGCCGTGTGCCGGGCATCGAGGAGTTCCCGCAGGACAACGAGTGGATCGTCAAGGAGCGGGCGTGGCGCGAGCGGACCGGCCAGCTGTGACAGCCGGGGCCGCCGACGGCCCGCCGGTCGCCGAGTCGGCGCGGCGGGCCGTCGAGGCCGTCTGGCGGATCGAGTCGGCACGGATCGTCGGGGCGCTGGCCCGCTACACCGGGGACTTCGCGCTGGCCGAGGACGTCGCACAGGAGGCGCTGGCGGAGGCACTCGTCACCTGGACGCGCGACGGTGCGCCGGCCAACCCGGTGGGCTGGCTGCTGGCGACCGCGCGGCGGCGGGCCATCGACGCCTTCCGCCGCAGGTCGGCCCTCGACGAGCGGTACGCCGTGCTCGCCGGCCGGCTGGCCGACGGCCAGTCCGGCTCGGGCGCGGCCGGCCCGCCCGGGCCGCCCGACGATCTGCCGTGGGACCCGGACCGGGTCGACGACGACGTCCTGTCCCTCATGTTCGTCGCGTGCCACCCGGTGCTGTCGCCCGAGGCCAAGGTGGCACTCACGCTGCGCGTGGTGGGCGGCCTGTCCAGCGAGGAGATCGCCCGCGCCTTCCTCGTGCCGGTACCGACCGTGCAGGCCCGCATCACCCGGGCGAAGAAGACGATCGCCGCCGCCCGCGTGCCGTTCGAGCTGCCGCCGCCCGAGGAACGGCCGGGGCGGCTCGGCGCCGTCCTGAGCGTCCTGTACGTGGTCTTCACGGAGGGCTCGACGGCGACGGCCGGCGACCACCTGCTGCGCCCCGACCTCGCCTACGAGGCCGTACGGCTGGCCCGGGTCCTGGCCGCCCTGCTGCCCGGGGAGCCCGAGGTGCACGGCCAGCTCGCGCTGTTCGAGCTCACCGCCGCGCGCTTCCCGGCCCGCACCGGGCCCGACGGCGAGGCGGTGCTCCTGGAGGACCAGGACCGGCGCCGGTGGGACCGCTCCGCGATCCGGCGCGGTCTGGCCGCGCTCGGCCGCGCCGCCGCCCTCGGGCGGGGCCTCGGACCGTACGGTCTGCAGGCCTCGATCGCCGCCTGCCACGCGACGGCGCCCTCGGTGCCGGAGACCGACTGGGACCGCATCGTGCTCCTGTACGAGGCGCTCGGCCGGGTGGCCCCCTCCCCCGTCGTCGACCTCAACCGCGCGGTGGCCGTCGCGATGGCGGGCGGACCGCGGGAGGCGCTGTCCATCGTCGACGACCTGGCCGCCTCCGGCCGCCTGTCCGGGTCGCACCTGCTCCCCGGCGTGCGCGGCGAGCTGCTGCTCCGCCTCGACCGCGCCGCCGAGGCCCGTGCCGAGCTGGAACTCGCCGCCCGCCTGTGCCGCAACTCCCGCGAGCGGTCGGTGCTGCTGCGCAAGGCGGCCGCGCTGGGGTGACGTCCGCCGGCCCGGCCGCCCTCCCCCGCCACCGCCGGCGGCCGCGGCCGGTGGAATTTCCGCTTCCCCTTGCTCTCCTGGCTCTGGTATGACAGCACCTGGCCCGATCGGGGCCACCTGAACAGGGGGATTCTGTCGTGCTGAGGACCACCCGCCGACGCCGGGTACGCGTCGCTTCGATGCTGGCCGCCTCGGTGGCGCTCGCCACCGTGATGACGGCCGCGCCGGCCGGGGCCGCGCCCCGCTCGACCGGGAGCGACGCCGCCCCGACGGCCGGGCTGAACCTGATGCTGCGCGCCGATCCGTGGAAGGTCGTCCAGACCCGCCGGGCACCGGACGGCACCTGGGACGCCGCCAGGGAGATCCCGCAGTTCGGCGGCTTCCGGTACTGGACGACCGTCGTCGACTCCGGGCGGCTGCGGCTGTTCGGGCTCCGGAGCTCCGGCCCGATGAGCGTGCAGTTCGTCCAGTCCACGCAGCAGCCCGACGGCAGCTGGTCCGCGCCGACCCCGATGCGGGGCCTGGCGGAACTGCCCGTCTCCAGCGAGTACTTCCAGCTGGGCACGGCCGGCGCGGCCATGGTGAACGGCCGGGTCCAGCTGGCGGCGATCGACCCCTCGGGCCGGCTCGTCCACACCGTCGAGAACCCGGACGGGAGCTGGCAGCCCTGGGGAGCGATCAGCGCCCCTCCGGGACTCGGCTCGGACAAGTACTTCAGCCTGGCGACGGCCGAGGTGAACGGCGAACTGCACATCGTGGCCACCATGTGGAACGACGGCAGCGTGCTCCACACCATCCGGCACGCGGACGGCACCTGGGCCGGCTGGGGCAACATCATGGGCGCGGCCGGGACCCCCTCCCCCTGGGGCTGGCCGCACGACGTGGTCGCGGTGGGCATCAACGGCGCGCTGCAGGTCGCCGTGGTGAACAACAGCCAGATCGCCGTCTACCACACGATCCGCAACTCCGACGGGAACTGGGCCGGCTGGGGGCCCATCGGCCAGCAGATCCTCACCCAGCCCTTCTACGTGTGCGGCGCCGACGGCGCCAATGTGAACAACGAGCTGCAGCTGCTCTTCGAGACCTGCGCCAACAGCGGCTCGCTCTACCACACCATCCGTCACGCGAACGGCAGTTGGGACCGGGCCGGCTACGTCCAGAGCGCCGTCGACCTCTCCCCCTGGCGGCCCGTCGCGGACGGATCGGCCGTCGGCGGCTGACCGTCCCGGGCCGCCTCCCGGGCCGCCTCCCCGGCCTTCTCCCGTGCCGCCGTCTCCCGCCCCGGCGCGGGAGACGGCCCCTCGCGGGGACCGGCCGGGGTGCGTCGGGGCGCCGCGCGGGATCCGGGCTACTCGTAGCGCAGCGCGTCGGGCCGCATCAGCCGCAGGAGTTGCGGCAGTCCGAGGGCGGTGGTGAGGAGGACCGCGCCGGCCGCGATTCCCGACATGGCCAGCATCGAGCCCCAGTCCACGTTCCACGGGACGCCCGCCGCGTACTGCAGCACCGTCCCCATCAGCAGGCCGCCGACGGCCGCCAGCACCAGGCCCAGGGCCATCGGGAGCAGCGTCTGCCAGAGCACCGACAGGCCCAGGACGCGGCGGCGGGTGCCGACGGCGTTCAGCACGCCGAGCACGCGGCGCTGTTCCCGGAAGCGCTCCAGTTGGCCGACCAGCAGGCTGAGGGAGACCAGCAGGAGGGTGATCGCCGATCCCGCCGTCAGCAGGCGCTTGACCGCGAGGTAGGTGGGGTCGGGCGTGTTGTCGAGCGGGAACCCGGTGCGGGCCTGCGGGTCGATCGCCATCACGGCGGTGGTCAGCTGCTCCTCGGGGTCCGTCAGGCCGTCGGCGAGCGACACCAGGACGGTCGCCGGCTGTCCGCGCAGCGCCTCGGCCGGCACGGCGGCGGGGGTGAGCAGCAGCAGGCCGGATCCGAGCCGCCCGTTGGGGTCCGCGCCCTCGACGGCGGTGACGGTGGCCGTCACGGCGGGCAGCGGGAAGGGGGCCGGCTCGCCGGCGCCCCGGAAGTAGGCGGCGTGGACGGTCGTCCCGGGCCGGACCGGTTCGGCGCCCGGCCGCCCGGCCGGGCCCTGGACCGCGAAGGCGTCGCCGTCCTTGCAGTCGGGCAGGGTCGCGAAGCCTCGCAGCACCGTGCAGGAGGCGATCCGGACCGAGGGCAGCTGCCAGGACCTGGCCGTCCCGCTCTCCAGGGAGAACTCGGTGTACGCCGCGGTGGCCTTGACCCCGGCGCTGTGCGCCAGGCGTTCGGCGATGCCGTCGGCGGTGGGCGCGCCGCCGGGGAAGGACACCGACTGCTGGTACGGCCCGGCGGCGGGCACGTCCCGGGTGATGCCCTCGTACTGTGTCCTGATGCCGAGGAAGAGCGTCTGAAGGGCGATCGCGCCGGCGATCGCCACCACGACGCCGCTGACCGCCGCGGCGGCCGGTCCCGAGCCCAACTGCAGGCGGCGGGTGGCCAGTTGCCAGGACAGGCCGCCGCCGCCGGCCCGTCGGGTGACGGCCTCCACCAGCCACGGCAGGAGGGTGCAGACGCCGATCAGCGTCAGCATCACGCCGGCCGCCACGAGGAGCGATCCGCGCGTGCCGTTCACCGGGTCGAAGAGTGCGAGGGCGAACACCGTCAGGGCCAGGCCGGCCAGCGGCAGCATCAGGCGCCATCCGATCCGGCGCCGGCCGGGGCCGGAGCGGCGGACCACGCCGAGCGGGTCGACGGTCGCCCGGCGCATCGCGAGCAGGGTGACGCCGATGCCCAGGAGCGGCACGACCACGGCGATCGCGGCGGCGACGGCGGGCTGCGGTGCGACGTCCTCGGGGTAGAAGCTGAATCCGGCGAGCCGGATCCGTCCGATCGCCTGTCGGCCGATCAGGAAGAGCGCCGCGCCGGCGGCCAGGCCCAGCACCGCGCCCACCAGGGACTCCCCGGCGGCGATCCGGGCGGTCATCCGGCGGTCCGCGCCGCCGAGCCGCAGGGCGGCGAGCCGGCGGTCGCGCCGTTCGCCGCCGAAGCGCGCGGCGGCGGCGAGGAAGACCCCGACCGGGGCCAGCATCACCGTCAGGCCCACGGCGTTGAGCAGGATCAGCTTCGGGTCCATGGATTTGGGCGGTGAGAAGTGGCCGAACTCGGTGATCCGGACGGCGCCGGTGTCCACCGAGAGGCGGTCGCCGCCGAGCACGAAGTCGGCCTGGCCGGGTCCGAGCAGCCCGGCCGGGCCGATGGTGCCGACCACGGGGTGGGGCAGGCGCTCGCGCAGCAGCTGGTTGGCGGGGTCCTTCAGCAGGTCGGCCAGGGCCGGGGAGACGGCCATCTCGCCGGGCTTCGGGTAGGCGGCCACCCCGGGCGGCAGCGCCGCGTTCGGGCCCTCGGGCTGGACGATCCGGCCGCGGACGGGCGTGCCGTGGAAGGTGGTGTCGGCGACGGCCACGAGGACCGTCCGGTCGCCGGGGGTGGGCAGGTCCTCGTCCTGGAAGGTGTCGTTCTGCGTGTACAGGCGCTGGTCGCGGTGGTGCACGATGCCGGGGAAGGAGGCGGTGAAGAGCAGCAGGGCCACTCCCAGGCCGACGCCGCAGGCGGTGAGCAGCAGTCGGCCCCAGCCGTCCTGTCCGCTGGTGACGGCCAGTCGGGCGCCGAGGGCGAGCTGGTCCAGGGCGGGCCGGCGGACCTTCGGGTCGGCGGCGCTCACCGGGCGCCCGCCAGGTCTCGGGTGCGGCCGTCGCGGACGACGACCTCGCGGTCCGCGTAGGCGGCGACCCGCGTCTCGTGGGTGACCAGGACGACGGCCGCGCCGGACTCGCGCGCGGCGAGGGTCAGCAGCTTCATGACGCGTTCGCCGTTGAGGGTGTCGAGGGCGCCGGTCGGCTCGTCGGCGAACACCGCCTTGGGGCCGGTGATCAGGGCGCGGGCGGCCCCCACCCGCTGGCCCTGGCCGCCGGACACCTCGCCGGGGCGTTTGGCGGCGACGTCGGCGACCTCCAGTCGTTCCAGCCACTCGCCGGCGCGGGCCTCGGCGGCCTTGCGGCGCATGCCGTTCAGGCGCAGCGGCAGTGCGACGTTCTCCAGGCAGGAGAGTTCCGGGACGAGCTGGCCGAACTGGAACAGGAAGCCGAACTCGGTGCGCCGCAGGGCGCTGAGCTCGGCGTCGGTGCAGGTGGTGAGGTCACGGCCCTGGTAGCCGATGGTGCCGCGGTCGGGGCGGGTGATGCCGGCGAGGCAGTGCAGCAGGGTGGACTTCCCCGAGCCGGAGGGGCCCATGACGGCGACGAGTTCGCCGGCGGCGACGGTGAGCGAGGCGCCGGCGAGGGCCGGGGTGAGGCCGAAGGACTTGTGCAGGTCCTGGGCGGTGAGCAGGGGTCCGGCGCTGGTCAACGTGGGGTCTCCGTGAGGCGGGCGGTGAGGTCGTCGAGGCGGGCGGCGGTCAGTTCCAGCCAGCGCAGGTCGGCCTCCAGGTGGAACAGCGCGTGGTCGCAGATCAGTTCGTCGGCGAGGTCGCCGGCGAGCTTGCGGCGGGTCAGTTCGCGCATGGTCCGCAGGTGTTCGGCCCGCTGGGTGTCCAGGACGTCGGCGGCGGAGCGTCCGGTCAGGATGGCGAGCACGACCTTGTGGTAGAGGGTGCTCTGCAGGTACGGCTGCGGGTCCTCCGGCTGGTTGAGCCAGTCGGCGAGGTCGGTGACTCCGGCGTCGGTGATCGCGTACCGCTTGCGGTCCGGGCCGCCGCCGGCCTCCACGCCCTCCACGACGACCAGGCCGTTCTTCAGCAGCCGGGAGAGCGTCGCGTACACCTGCCCGTAGTGCAGGGAGCGGTCGCGCCCGAAGTGCTCGTCGTAGAGGCGTTTGATGTCGTATCCGTGGCGGGGCTGGGCTTCCAGGAACCCGAGGAGCATCTGTCCGAGTGACATGATCAAGGACTATACACACCATGTATACATGGTGTGTATAGCGAGGCGGGCCCCGGCGC
>NZ_JBHXEM010000152.1:0-18787 GCF_042724755.1 Kitasatospora sp. NPDC127067
GCGGGCGCGGTGTCCCTGTTGACGGCGACGGGGGCGGTGGTGTGGGGGCTGCTGGCGGGGTCGTACCGATGAACCGCGGTGGGGCGCCACCCGTACGGTCACGGGTGCCGCCCCTCGGCGGTCGTCGCTTCGCGCGCTAGATGATCAGGCTGAGCGGCAGGATCAGGGCGATGGCGACCACCGAGATCACCGTCTCCATCACCGACCAGGACTTCAGCGTCTGCCCGACGCTCATCCCGAAGTACTCCTTCACCAGCCAGAAGCCGGCGTCGTTGACGTGCGAGAAGAACAGCGAGCCGGCGCCGATCGCGAGCACCAGCAGGGCCGCGTGGGTCGAGGACATGTTCGCGGCCAGCGGGGAGACGATGCCGGCGGCGGTGATCGTGGCGACCGTCGCCGAGCCGGTGGCCAGCCGGATCAGCACGGCGATCAGCCAGCCGAGCAGCAGCGCCGAGATGTGCCACTTGCCGGACCATTCGCTGACCGCGTTGCCGACGCCCACGTCGATCAGGGTCTGCTTGAAGCCGCCGCCCGCGCCGACGATGAACACGATGCCGGCGATGGGGCCGAGCGACTTGCCGACGGTGTCGGAGATCCGGGCCTTGTCGAAGCCGGCCGCCCTGCCGAGGGTCACCATGCCGAGCAGGGTCGCGGCGAGCAGGGCGATCAGCGGGGAGCCTATGAAGTCGAACACCCGCTGGACCAGCGCCTTCGGGTCGTCGATCACGACGTCGGCCAGGGCCTTGCCGAGCATCAGCACGACGGGCAGCAGGATGGTGGCCAGCACCGCGGCGAAGGACGGGGTGCGGTCGTGCTTGGCCGTCTCCTCGGGGGCGGTGGCCGCCGGGATCTCCAGCGGGCCGACCCAGCGCTCGGCCAGCCGCGCGAACAGCGGGCCCGCGATGATCAGGGTCGGGACGGCGATCAGCAGGCCGAGCGCCAGGGTGATGCCGAGGTCGGCCTTCAGCGCGTCGACCGCGACCAGCGGGCCCGGGTGCGGGGGCACCAGGCCGTGCAGCACCGACAGGCCGGCCAGCGCCGGGATGCCGATCCGCATCAGCGGTACGTTGCCGCGGCGGGCGACCAGCAGCACGATCGGGATCAGCAGGACGACCCCGACCTCGAAGAACAGCGGCAGGCCGAGCACGGCCGCGATCAGCGCCATCGCCCAGGGCAGCGCCTTGTTGCCGGTCCGGGAGAGGACGGTGTCCGCGATGATGTTGGCGCCGCCGGAGTCGGCGAGCAGCTTGCCGAGCATCGCGCCGAGGCCGATCAGCAGGCCGACGCTGGCGACGGTGGATCCGAAGCCCGTGGAGAAGCTGCTCAGCAGCTTGTCGAAGGGGGCACCCGCGACGGCGGCCAGCAGACCGGAGCCGAGCGTGAGGGCGAGGAACGGGTGCAGCTTCAGCTTGGTGATCAGTACGACGATCGCGCCGATGCTGAGCAGCACCGCGATCAGCAGCTGGGAGTCGCTGCTGGTGTGCGGCAGGGCCGGTGGGGCGGCCGCCAGCAGGGTGGGGGCAATGCTCACGCGAGGTCTCCATTGACGGGCCGCAGCAGCGCCACGGCCATCTCGACGAGTTCTTCGGGGGACGGGCCGACGTCCAGGACGCCGCCGCGCTCGTCCGCCGCCAGCGGTTCCAGGGCGGCGTACTGCGAGTCGAGCAGCGAGGACGGCATGAAGTGGCCGGTGCGGTGGCTGAGCCGGTCCTCGACCAGCTCGTGGCCACCGCTGAGGTGCAGGAAGAAGGCGCCCGGGCAGGCCGCGCGCAGGGTGTCGCGATAGCGGTGCTTCAGCGCCGAGCAGGTGACCACACCGCCGGTACCGGCCTCGGTCCGCTCCTTGAGCCAGGCGCCGACGGCGCGCAGCCAGGGGGCGCGGTCCTGGTCGTCCAGCGGGATGCCGGCGGACATCTTGGCGATGTTGGCCGCGGGGTGGAACTCGTCCGCCTCGGCGAAGGGGAGGGCGAGACGGTCCGCCAGCAGGCGGGCCAGGGTGGTCTTGCCGACGCCCGAGACGCCCATCACCACGACGGTGAGGGGGGCCTGCGGGAGGTCGTGGTTCTCGACGCTGAGAGCCATGGGGTGGTGCTCCTTCGTTGCCTGGCCGCCACTATCGCCTCAAAGATATGACGTATTCAAGTGACGGAAACCAAATCGTCATACTTTTGCGATGTGGTCTGGGTCGCAGGGCGAGGTGAAGGCCCACGGAGCGGGCGTCTAGGCTGGGCGGATGGAGATCCAGGGGCTGCCCGGGCGGCTGCTTGCCGAGCTCGGGCCGGCGATCGCGTCGGGGGAGATTCCCGAGGGGGCGGTACTGCGCGGAGAGGAACTGGAGGGCCGGTTCGGGGTGTCCCGGACGGTCGTCCGGGAGGCGGTGCGCGTCCTGGAGGGGATGCGGATGGTGGCGTCCCGGCGACGGGTCGGGATCACCGTGCAGCCGAAGTCGCTCTGGGACGTCTTCGACCCGATGGTGATCCGCTGGCGCCTGGCCGGCGCGGACCGCCCGGCCCAGCTGCGCTCGCTCGGCTCGCTGCGCGTGGCCGTCGAACCGGCCGCGGCCGCGCTCGCCGCCACCCACGCGAGCGACGACGACCGGCGCGAACTCAGCTCACTGGCCGTGGACCTGACGGTCACCGCACGGGCCGCCGACCTGAACGCCTTCCTCGGGCACGACATCGCCTTCCACTCCCTGGTGCTGCGCGCCTCCGGCAACGAGATGTTCGCCCACCTCGGGGACAGCGTCGCGGCGGTGCTCACCGGCCGGACCGAGTACCATCTGATGCCCCATCAGCCGGAGCCGTACGCGATCCGCCTGCACCGCGAGGTCGCGGAGGCGATCTGCGCCGAGGACGCCGTCCACGCCGAGCGGGCGATGCGGACGATCGTGACCGGCGCACTGGAGGAGCTCAACGTCCAGCTGGACTGAACCGGGCCACCGGACGGCGCCGGGCCTGCCGGGACGGCCCGGATGACACGACGGGACGGCCCGGATGACACGATTTGAAGGCAGTTCGGCGGTTTCGGACGCATAGTCCTGGTTCGGCGGGGCAGAGTGAGGCGAGGGGCGCGTTTCGTGTGCACCCGTTCCGTATGCTTCACAGAACACGCGCCACGCGCCTGGGGGTCGCTCGATGTCCGTGCCACGCCGCCGTCGCCGCCGCCTGCCCGACGAGGTGCGCGCCGCCGCAGTCCGGGCGGTGCTCTGCCTGTCCTTCACCCTGGTGGGCGTCGTGGTGGCCACCCTGGCCTCGTACGCGGGCAGTTGGCTGCTGACACCGGCGCTGCTGGCCATGGGGCTCGGGGTGTTCGGCACCATGTGGTGCCTGCTGGAGATCCTGATCTCCCGCCAGGTCGCGGCCCAGCGGATGCGGACGCCGGGCTCCGCGCACCCGACAGCGGGCGGCCGGGGGCCCTCCGAGCCGCTGGCCGCGCGGCCGTTCCCCCGGCCCGGCCCGTCCTCGGTGTACCGGCAGCCGTACGAGTCGCCCCGGCCGCAACCGCCCCAGCCGCAGTCACCGCAGCAGCAGCCGTACCAACCGCCGCAACAGCCGCCGCGCCAGGCCCGGGTGCAGCCCAACCACCCGTAGCGCCGGGCCGATCGGTCAGTCCCGCACCGGCAGCGCCCGGTAGTGGGTGGTGAGCCGGCGGTCCCCGTCCAGGACGTGGAAGGCCACCATCGGCGGGTGGTCGAAGGAGATGCCGCGCCCGCCCTCGAACGGCAGCGTGACGGTGGAGGCCACGCCGGGCGCGATCAGCAGCGGCAGACCGGCGAAGGTGGTGGCCGCGGAGGTGTGCGCGTGGCCGCAGAACAGGGCGGCCACCCGGGGGTGGCGGCTCAGGACCTGCGCCAGCCGCGCCTCGCCGAACTGGCGGATCGGGTCGACGTACGGCAGGTGCAGCTCCACCGGCGGGTGATGGAAGGCCACCAGCGCGGGCAACTCGCCGCGACCGGACGCCAGTTCGGTGTCCAGCCAGTCCAGCGTCCGCTCGTCCAGCAGGCCGTCGTCCTGCCCGGGTATCGAGGAGTCGAGCATCAGCACGTCGGCACCCGGCAGTTGGTGCAGGCGATTGATCGGCCCCTCCCCCGGTGCCTCGCCGAGCAGCACCTCCCGGTACGGCGCCCTGGAGTCGTGGTTGCCGGGGCAGATGAGCACCGGGTGCCGGGAGGCCAGCACCTCGGCGACCTCCCGGTACTCCTCGGGCAGGCCGTGGTCGGCGAGGTCGCCGGTGACCAGCACCGCGTCCAGCGGGCCGGGCAGGGCGTCGAGGTACGCCATCACCTGCTCGGCCCGCCGCCGGGCGCGCTTGCCGCCGTCCCGGCGGTGGACCTGGCCGAGGTGGATGTCACTGAGGTGCGCGATCGTCAGCATGGAGGTCACGCTAGTCAGTTCACGGTCGGACCGGAACCTCTCCCGGCCGAGCGGGCCCGCTCACGTCTGCGCCGGAACCTCCGCGGGGCGCTTGAACATCCGGGTGGCGGTGATCTCGCCGTGGATGGTCGGGCCGTCCGGGTCCGGCGCGGCCGGCAGGCCCGGGCGCAGGTGCTCCTCGACCGAGATGTACTTGAGGCCCGCGCGCAGGTCGGCGTCGTTGCGCAGGCGGATCACGAGCGGGAACTCGGCGAGCGCCGTGGTGTCGAACAGGCCGGTGGTGTAGATCAGCTGGACGCCGAGCGCGTCGGCCACGGCCCGCTGGAGCTCCAGCAGGTAGGTCGCGTTGGCGCGGCCGATCGGGTTGTCCAGGAACAGCGTGCCGGCGTGCCGCAGCTGGGACTGGCCGCGGTCGTTGGCGCGCAGCGCCGCCATCGTGCAGTACAGCGCGATGGCCGCGGTGAGCAGCTGGCCGCCGGAGAAAACGTCGGACATCTGGCCGACACCGACCCGCTCGGCCCGCAGCACCGCGTCGGGCTTGAGGATCTCGACGCTGACGCCCTTGGGGCCGATCGCGGCGGCGACCCCGCGCAGCAGCAGGGACATGCCGTCGCGGCGCAGGTCGCTGTTCTTCTTCACGGCGGCGCGGGTGGCCTCGTCGATGACCTCGCCCAGGCGCTCGACCAGGGTGGCGTGGTCCGGGTCCTCGAAGCGGATCCGCAGGAACTCCTGGCCGGACCACTCCCCCAGGCCCTCGGGCAGCCGGGACAGCCGCTGGGCGGCGCGCAGCGTGGTGAGCGAGGACTCGACCAGGCCGCGCAGCCGGTCCACGATCGAGCCGCGGTTCTTCTCCAGCTGGGCCAGCTCGTCGGTGAGCACCCGCAGCCGGGGCGCGAAGGCCGCGGCCCAGGCGGCGGCGTGCTCGGGCAGCGCGGAGGCGGGCAGTTCCCGGATCTGCTGACGGGCGGGGGTGCGGACGGCCTCGTAGCGGGCCGCGTTGGCGTGCCGGACCAGGGCGTCGGCGGCGTCGCGGACGGCGAGTTCGGAGGAGGACAGCTCGCCGGCGGCGGTGCGCAGCGAGCGGCGGGCCTCGGTGGCGCCGGTGCGGGCGTCGGCCAGCGAGCCCAGGTACGGCTCGACCGGGTCTTCCGGGTCCTCCTGGTGGTCGCGCAGGCCGTCGCGCAGCTGGCCGGCCAACTCGTCGAAGTCGGCGGCCGAGGCCTGGGCGCTGTCGAAGGTGCGCTGGAGGTCGGCGTGGGCGGTGCGGGCGGCGTCCAGGGCCTCGCGGCGCTCGGCGAGTCGGCTGGTGGCGGTGCGCAGCAGGACCTGGGCGTGCTCCGGATCGGTGGGGACGAGGTCCTCGGGCAGTTCGGTGTGCGCCTCGCCGTCGGCGGGGGCGGAGCGCTCGGCCTCGCCGCGCAGCCGGCCGAGCTGCTCGCTGGCGGCGGCGGAGCGGGCCTCGATGGTGGCGACCAGCTCCTCGGCGCGGGCGGCGGCGGCCTGGCGGGCCGGGCCGTCGGCGCCGTCGGGGCTGCCGAGGAGCTCCTCGGCGCGGGTGCGCACCTTGTTGGTGAGGCGGTCGAGTTCGGTCGCGGCGGCGGCCTCGTCGCCCTCGGCGCGGGCCTGTTCGGCGCGCAGGTCGGCGCCGACGCCGACCTTCTCGTACAGCTGGGAGGCGGCGCGGTAGGCCTCGCGCAGTGCGGGCAGCGCGGCGGGGGCGGTCTCGACGGGCTCGTCGGACTGCTCGGCGGCGGGGATTTCGGCGCGTTCGGCGCGCAGCGCGCGGGCCGTGCGGCGGGCGTCGTCGGCGGCGCGCTGGGCGGCCCGGCGGTCCTCGTCGCAGGTGCGGGCGCGCTCGGCGCACAGCACCTGGCGGCGGTCGCACTCGGCGGCGTCCTCGGCGAGTTCGCGCTGGCGGCGGGCCCAGTTGCCGCGCTCGCGCAGCCGGAAGGCGAGGCCGGAGAGGGCGTCGGCACGGCGGCGGGCGCGCTGGGCGGCCTCGCGGTGCTCCTCGTGGACGGAGGCGGCCGCGGCGTGGTCGGTCTCGGCCTCGTCGTGGTCGGCGCGCAGGGTGGCCAGGGCGGCGGCGGCCTGCTCGGCGTGCTCGCGGGCGGCCTCGGCGGCGGCGGCGAATTCGGCGAGGGTGCCGGGCGGGCAGCTGGCGTGCCAGGAGGCGAGGCGGGCGGCGAGGGCGCGGTCGGCGCCGAGGCGGCCGGCCAGTTCGCGGATGTGCTCCTCGCGGGCGCTCGCCCGGGCGCGCAGTTCGCGGCGCTCGCCGTCGGCGGCGGACTCGTCGTGCATGGCCGGGTTCGGCGGGACGAGGAAGAAGGCGGGCTCGTCGGTGATCGGGGCGATCAGCGAGGCGGCGGCGCCGACGGCGACGGTGGAGCGCGGCAGCAGGGCGGCGGCCTGCAGGGCCTCGCGGGCGCGTTCCAGCGAGGACGGGTCGGTGACGACCACGCCGTCGACCAGTTCGGGGCGGGCGGCGAGGATCGCGTCGTGGTCGGCCGGGTCCACGGACTGGGCGAGGTAGCGCCAGCCGGGCAGGGCCGGGATGCCGTGCTCGGCGAGGTACTCGACGGTGGCGAGCACGTCCGGGCCGGGCGGCAGCAGACCGCCGTCGCCGAGGGCGGCGAGGATGCGGGAGTCGTCGGCGGCGGCCGTGCGGAGGTCGAACAGGGTGCGTTCGGCGGTGGCGATGGACTCGTCGAGGAGTTCGCGCAGGTACTCGGCGTTGCGGTCGAGCACGGCGGGGGTGAGGAAGCCGGCGTCCTCCTCGGCGCCCTCCTGGTAGGGCGTGAGGGAGAGCAGGTCGGCGAGGCGTTCCTCGGTGGCGAGCAGGGCGGCGGTGCGCTGCTCGGCGGCGAGGGAGCGGGCGGCGTCCTTGCGGGCGTCGCCGGCCCGCTCGGCGGCGAGTTCGGCGCGCGAGGTGGCGGCGGCGGACTCGCGCAGCCGGGCGGCGGCGGACTCGGCGGCGGCACGGGCCTGGGCGAGCGCGGCGGCGGCGGCCTTCTCGACGTCGGCGGCGTGCAGCGCGGCGCGGGCCGGGTCCACGTCGCCGTCGGCGTCGATGAAGCCGGCCGAGACGGCGGCCTCGGTCTCCTGCTCGACCTCGGCGAGGCGCTGGCGCAGGTGCTCGGCCTCGCTGCGGGCCTTCTGGGCGGCGGTGGCGGCCTCGGTGGCGTCGGACTGCGCCTTGCCGCCGTCCTCCTGGAGTTCGCCCGCGCGCTCCTCCTCGGTGTCGGCGCGGGACTCGGCGGCCGCGGCGGCGGCCTCCAGGGCGCGGGCCAGGGCGGTCGCGGCGCGGGCGCGGGCGGCGAGCGCGGGGGCGGCGTCCAGCTCGGCCTCGCGGATGGCGGCGGCGACCCGGGTGACCCGGTCGGCGGCGGCGCGCTGGCGCAGCACCGCCTCGGCGGCCTGCCAGGCGGAGTGCAGGGTGCGGGCGTCGATGAGTTCGCGGCGCAGCGCGGCGGCCTCGGCGGTGGCCGCGGTGAGGCCCAACGTGGCGTGCCGGTGGGTGAGTTCGTCGGTGATCAGGCTGTGCCGGGTGCGGTCGGCCTCGGCGGCGGTGACGGCGCTCGCGGCGGCGGCGACCTCGATGGCGAGGTCCTGGGCGCGGTCGCGTTCGGCGGTGGCGCGGGAGGCGAGGGCGTGGGCGAGGCGGCGGGTGCGGCGTTCGGCGGTGCGGTGGGCCTCGCGGACGGTCTCGCGGGCGGTGGTGGTCTCGGCGATGCGCTCCAGCAGGTCCAGCGAGCCGGCGGTGAAGTCGCGTTCGGCGGTGAGTTCGGCGCGGCGGCCGAGCTTGGCGGCGAAGCCGTGCACGAGGTCGGCGAGGCCGTCGGTGTCCCGGGTGTCGGTGACGGCGCGCAGCAGGAGGTCGGTGAAGTCGCTGTCGTGCTTGACCGCGAAGAGGCCGGCCGCCTCGCCCTCGTCGGCGTTCATCTCGCGCTGGTAGCGGAAGAGTTCGGGGTCGAGGCCGAGTTCGCCGAGGTGCTCGGTCCAGCGGTCGTGGCCGTCCTCGAAGACCAGGTCGAGGTGGGGGTGGGCCTTGCCGGCCTCGGTGAGGGCGTCGCGGAAGCCCTTCATGGTGCGGCGGCGGCCGCGGGCCTTCTGGTCGCCGGCCAGGCTGACCCGTTCGGCGACCGGCAGCGAGTCGAGGGTCAGGCCGGCGCCGGGGCGGAAGGAGTACCAGGTCTCGGCGAACTTGCGCGGGTCGGAGGAGACCTGGCGGCCGCGCCACTCGCTGACCTTGCCGACCACGATCAGCTCGCCCGTGACGGTGTGCTGCCACTCCAGGGCGACGTGGCCGCAGTCGTCGGCGAGCAGGAACTTGCGCAGCACGCCGGAGCTGGCGCCGCCGAGGGTGTTGCGGTGGCCGGGGAGCATGACCGAGAAGATCAGCTTGAGCAGGACCGACTTGCCGCCGCCGTTCTCCAGGAAGAGCACGCCGGCGGGGGCGGGGCGGCGGACCGGGCCGTCGGTGTCCTCGCCGAACAGGCCGATCTGCTGCGGGGCCGGGTCGGTGACCGGCTCGCCGACGCCGCGCAGGTCGAGCACCGTGTCGGCGTAGCGGGCGCCGGCTGGTCCGATCGAGTAGAGGCGGACCCGGTTGAGCTCGTACATGTGCGGCGGTTCTCCGTGGCTTGCGTGGCGTGAGGGGTGGGCGGCGGGCCGGTTCGGGGCGGGTGGGCCGGGGGCCGGCGCGGTGCTCCGGGACCGGGTGCGCCCGGCGGGAGGCCGGCGCGGTGGGCTCGGAGCGGGTGGGCTCTGCGCGGGTGGGTTCTGGGCGCCGGTGCTCGGAGCGGGTGGACTCCGGGCACCGGGGTTCAGAGCGAGTGGAACGGCAGGCCCGCGTCGGCGACCAGTTCGTCGCCGGTGTCCGGCGGCAGCAGGCTGGCGGTGCCGTCGGAGACCGGGACGATGCCGAGGTCGAGCAGTTCGGCCATGGCCGCGCTGCCCGCCAGGTCGCGCACCTGGAGCTGGTAGCGGGCGGTGGTGCGGTAGGTGCCGCCGGAGTCGTCGGAGACCTTCTGGAGGAAGCCGGAGTCGACCAGGAACAGCACGGCCTTGGCGACGATGCCGATGGTGGAGCCGGAGAGCCGGCGGGCGTCCTTGGTGGCGCCGGTGGCGGTGCGCCGGGCCCAGACCCGCCAGGCCGCCTCCAGGCCGGGGGCGTCGGAGGCCGGGTCGGTGTTGGCGCCCTCGACGTCGGCCTGCTCCTCCAGGCGGCGGCAGGCCTGGCGCACGAAGGAGTCGACGCCGTTGACGGTGATCCGGCCGAGGTAGCCGTCGTCGGCGAGGTCCTCGGGGCGGGGGAAGGCCATCGCGGCGACGGCCAGGTGGGCCAGGCCGTGCAGGAAGCGGTCGGTGGACTCGGAGGCGGCGCGGCGCGAGTAGTCGCCCATCCGGACGGCGAACAGCGAGTCCTCGGCGGCGGCCACGGCCATGCCGGCCCGCGGGGAGACCTCCAGGACGACCAGGCCCATGCCGGTGGCGACGGCGTCGGCGAGCCGGGCGAACGGCGGGTCCTCGCGGTGGCGGCGCACCAGCTCGGCGTACTCGGCGTCCCGGGCGGGCAGCAGCTTGGCCTGGAGGCCGAATGAGACCAGCCGGGCGGCGTCCGCGACGTCGGCCGGGGTGATCGGCGCGGGGGCCGCGGGTTCGCCCTCGGTCGCCCAGGACGTGTCGTGGTGGGTCGTCACGGGCGGTGCTCCTCGGGGGTGGCGCGGTGGTTACGGTTCGTCAAGGTTGGTCCCGGCAAGGTGTGCCTCCCGGCCGGTCAGCCGGCGTCCTTGCGGTCGGCGGCCATGCCGACCGCATCGAGCAGGGCGCTGCCGACGATCAGGTCGGCGCCGCCGAACTCCGGGTCGTGCAGCGGGGTGCCGTCGTCCACGGCGAACAGCAGCCGCTCCTCGCCCTGGCGGTAGGCGGTGCCGACCGGCGGGCTGGCGGCGTGCACGGCGAGCAGGGCCAGCAGGTACGGCAGGTCCGGGTCCTGCTTGCGGGCGTCGGCCAGCAGGCCGGAGAGCCGGCGGGGGGCGTCCGGGGGCAGGTCGAGCAGGACCATCGCGGACTCCAGCTGGGCCTCGGAGAACCGGCTGTCGTCCGGGGTGGCGACCAGGTCGGGGTCGGGCAGCTCGGCGCCGAGGTGCTCGCGTTCGACCGGCGGGGTGAGCAGCAGGTCGACCAGGTCGGCGACCCGGACCGAGACCGGGGTGCGCAGGCCGGCGCCACGGGCGAAGAAGGCGCCGGTGGGGCGGACGGCCTGCTCCACCGGCAGCCGCAGCACGGGGGCGAGCAGCTGCCCGTAGAGGTCGATGCCGCTGCGGGCGCCGGGGGCGGCGAAGGCCTGCCGGTCCTGCTCGGCGCGGAACAGCGGGCCGGCCTCCAGCAGGCGGGTCTGGAGCTGGGTGTGGCGGCGGATGCAGTCCTTGACGATGTCGACCAGCTCGGCGGCGCGGCGCTTGTGCTCCGGGTCCTCGGCCTCGTCGCGGGCCTTGCGGATGTTGGTGAGAATCGCGTTCTCGTGCCGGTAGCGGTCCGCGATGTGGTCCAGCGCCTCCGCGATGAGGTCGGGAACGGCGCGCATCCAGTCGACGGCGCGGACGTTGCGGCGGGTGGCGTCCAGGGCGCGGCGCAGCGTCTCGGCGTACTGGACGGTGCGGTAGCGGGCCTGCTCGGCGGCGAGCTGGGCGTCGGCCAGGCGGCCGCGGCGGATCAGCACCTCCAGCTTGACCTCGGCGGCGATCTGGGCCGAGGTGACGTCGGTGTCGAGCGCGCCGACCAGGACGTTGACCGCCTCGTCGGTGGTGCGCAGGTAGACGCCGCCGTCCGGGCCGGGGACCTCCTCGATCAGCTTGAAGTCGTAGTCCCGGCGGACGTACTCGCCGTCCGCGCCGAAGGTGCCGTAGACGGCGCGGAAGCCGCGGTCCACGCTGCCGACGTTGATCAGCGACTCCAGCACCCAGCGGGCGACCCGCTCGTGCTCGGCGGCGGGGCGGCCGGTGGCCTGGACGGCGACCCGGGGCAGCAGGCGGGCGAGCACTATGTCGCGGTCGGCCCCGGTGTCGAAGTCCATGTTCAGGGTGACCAGGTCGATCGCGGCGAGGCCGACCTCGGCCATCGCGTAGCCGCCGTACTCGCCGGCCAGGTTGACCTTGCGGTTGTCCAGGTCGTGCAGCGGGGCGGTGCAGGCCAGCGCCTTGAGCCGGCGGGCCAGGCCCTCGTCGGCGGCGGGGCCGGGCGCGGGGCGCGCGGCGGCCGGGCCGGCGGGCGGGCGGAGGCCGGGCTCGGTGAGCGGGTCTGCGATGACGGTCACGGAGGACAAGATTAGAGGTTCGCACCGACATCGACCGAAACGGACCTTGCGGGCGGGCGGAGCGGCAGGTGGACGACGGTACGGGTGACGGATTCAGAACGTGATTTCGACGAGATCCCGCCATTCCCGAACCGGCATTCGAGAAAAGCGTGAGGGAGGCGCGCTTGTTCGGTGATGATCGACCTATGATCACCCGACTGGCCAAAGCGGGCCTCGCCGCCGCGCTGTCCGTGACCACCTTCGCCACCGGCGCCGCCCTCGTCACCGACGCCACCGCCGCCGCGGCCGCCCCGGCCGCGACGACGTCGACCTCCGCCCAGCACGTGACCGTGTCGCAGAGCGGGAACTACCCCGGCGGGTTCTTCACCACCGGGAACATGTCGGCGGGCTGGACCTCGTCCGGCACCGCGGACCTGACCGGCCCGACGCACTTCACCGTCGACCTTCCGCCCGGCGTCACCACCGACGGCGCGATGTTCTACTCCACGCCGTACGACTACACCTTCAGCTCGACCCTCTCCCCCGACGGCCGCCACCTGGAGGCCGTGCTGAACGGCACCCGGGTGGTCGGGAAGTACGAGTTCATGAAGCTCAGCCTGCGCACCACGCCCGGCGTGCCGATCGCCGGCGTGATCACGGTGACGGCCGCCAACCCCAACGACACCGACGCGACCGGCCACATCTCCCGCTACGACCTCGGCACCCAGAGCCTCCTGCCGGCGACCGTCCAGGCCGCCCCGGCCGTCACCGGCCTCGGCACCACCACCGGCCCCGGCGCGGGCGGCACCGCGGTGACCGTCAGCGGCACCAACCTGGTCAACGGCATGGTGCTGGTCGGCGGCGCCCCGGCGCCCGGCAGCTGCACCGACACCGCCTGCACGGTGACCACCCCGGGCGGCTCGGGCAGCGCCCCGGTCACCGTGGTGACGCCCGGCGGCACCGCCGCGGCCCCGGCCGCCTTCGACTACACCGGCGCCCCGCCGCCGGCCCCGGCCGCCCCGGCGGTCAGCAGCCTGTCCCCCGCGTCCGGTCCGGCCGCCGGCGGGGCCAGGGTGAACGTGATCGGCAGCAACCTGGCGTACGGGACGGTGGCCTTCGGCGGAGTGCCGGCCACGCACGTCTCCTGCGGCCCGTCCTTCTGCACGGCCACGGCCCCGGCGGGCACCCAGCCCGGGGCGGTGGGCGTCACCGTCACCACGGCGGGCGGGACCAGCGCTCCCGTGACGTACACCTACACGGCGTAACGGCCGCGGGCGGCGTTCCGCCCGCCACCGGTGCCCGGGCTCCACGGAGCCCGGGCACCGGTGCGTTCCGGGGCGGCCCCGGCCACCCCTGCCCCACCCCACCCGAAATGCGAGTTGAACACGTTCAAAAGATAGGTCTAGAGTCGGTTCCGCGCAGGTCGGACGAGGCTCCGCCTGCACTTCGGCATGCTCGGCATGGAGGTGGGCGAAATGGACGGCGACCCCGCGGTCATCCTTCGCAAGGTCCGACGGTGGCTCTGGTTCTTCCTGGTCTGCCTGGTGCTCAGCGGTCTGACCGCGTTCCCCCTGGAGACCGAGACCCGCTGGCTGGCCGACTTCGCCTCCGGGCCGGCCGCCCCGCTGAGCGACCACCTCCCGGCAGCGACGGCCTGGCTCGAACGGGTCCACACCGGCCTCGCCGAGACCAACGGGCGCTACCCCTTCCTGGCCTACGGCACCGACTGGCTGGCCTTCGCCCACCTGGTGATCGCCGCCGCCTTCTGGGGGCCGCTCAAGGACCCGGTCCGCAACATCTGGGTGATCCGCTGGGCCGTGCTCGCCTGCGGAGCCGTCATCCCGCTCGCACTGATCTGCGGGCCGCTGCGCGGGATTCCACTGGCCTGGCGATTCGTCGACATGTCGTTCGGAGTCTTCGGCGTCGTACCGCTGCTGATCGTGCTGCGGGCGCTGCGTCCACTGGAGCGCACCTTCCGCGCACCGGTGACCACCGGCTGAGTCCGGGCGGTCCGCGCCCGCTCGCGCCCCGGCGCGACCCCGTGAGGCGCCGCCCCGGGGCGTGCGGCCCCGGGCACACGCCGCGGCGCCCGCGGGGCTCCGGGTCACGGGCAACGGCCTTCATCCGCAGGCCCTACCATCTGGCTCAACAGCTGCTGGGAGGCGGACGGGCGTGGCCGATGCGGTGATCGATCTCAATGCGGACCTCGGCGAGGGGTTCGGACGCTGGACCCTGACCGACGACGAGGCCCTGCTGTCCGTGGTGACCAGCGCCAACGTCGCCTGCGGGTTCCACGCCGGGGACCCGTCGACGATGCGCCGGGTCTGCGCCCTGGCGGCCGAGCGCGGCGTCCGGATCGGCGCCCAGGTCTCCTACCGCGACCTGGCCGGCTTCGGCCGCCGCGCGATGGACGTGCCCCCGGAGGAGCTCGCCGACGAGATCGCGTACCAGATCGGCGCCCTCCAGGTGTTCGCCCGCGCGGCCGGTTCCAAGGTCTCCTACGTCAAGCCGCACGGCGCCCTCTACAACCGGGTGGTCGGCGACTCCGAGCAGGCCGAGGCCGTGGTGGCCGGCGTGCTGCGGGCGGGCGCGGTCTGCGACGGGCCGCTGCCCGTGCTCGGCCTGCCGGGCTCGCTGCTGCTGGAGGTGGCCGAGGGCGTCGGGCTCCCGGTGGTCGCCGAGGCCTTCGCCGACCGCACGTACACCCGCACCGGCACCCTCGTCCCGCGCCGCGAGCCGGACGCGGTGGTGCACGACCCCGAGTCGGTGATCACCCGCGCCGTCGCCATCGCCCGGGACGGCACCGTGGAGGCCGCCGGCGGCGAGCGGATCGCCGTCGAGGCCCGCTCGCTGTGCGTCCACGGCGACACCCCCGGCGCCGCCCAGCTCGCCTGGCGGATCCGCGGCGCCCTGGCCTCCGCCGGGGTCCGGGTGGAGGCGTTCACGTGACAGCCCCTCGCGTACCCGGCCCCGACGCGACGGCGGGGACGGTGCGCCGGGTCGGCGAGCGGGCGCTCCTGGTCGAGCTGCCCGGGACGGCCGAGGTGGCGGCGCTGTACGGCTGGCTGAGCGAGCGCCGGGAGGCCGGGGCGCTCGGCGCGGTGGAAGAGCTGGTACCGGCCGCGCGCACCCTGCTGCTGGACGGCGTCGCGGACGTCGGCGCGGTGGCGGCGCTGCTGCGCACCGCCCGTCCGGCGACGGCCGGAGCGGCGCGCGGGCCGCTGCTGGAGGTCCCGACCGTGTACGACGGCGCCGACCTGGCCGAGGTCGCCGCACTGTGGGGGGTGTCCGAGGAGGCCGCCGTCCGGATCCACACCGGATCCGAGTACGTCGTCGCGTTCTGCGGCTTCGCCCCCGGCTTCGGCTACCTCACCGGCCTCCCCGCGCGCTACGAGGTGCCGCGCCGGGCCACCCCGCGCAGCTCCGTCCCGGCCGGCTCGGTCGCCCTGGCCGGCCCGTACACCGGCGTCTACCCGCACCCCTCCCCCGGCGGCTGGCAGCTGATCGGCCGGACGGCGCTCACCCTCTGGGACACCGACCGCGAGCCCCCGGCCCTGCTGGCGCCGGGCACCCGGGTCCGCTTCACGGCTTCACGGCGGAACGGGCCCGGGGGGAAGCGGAGTTGAACGAACTGGTAGTGGAGCGGCCCGGGCCGCTGACCACGGTCCAGGACCTCGGGCGGCGCGGGGTCGCCCACCTCGGGGTGCCGAGGGCCGGGGCACTGGACGAGCCGGCGCTGCGGGCGGCCAACCGGCTGGTGGGCAACGAGCCCGGGGCCGCCGGGCTGGAGACCACGCTCGGCGGGGTCGCGCTGCGGGCCGTCGGAACGGCGCTGGTCGCCGTCACCGGTGCACCCTCGCCCGTCCGGGTGGCCGGCCGGCCGGCCGCCTGGGGCGCGCCGGTGGTGGTGCCGGCCGGGGCGCTGGTCGAGGTGGGGGCGGCGACGGCCGGGGTGCGCGGCTACCTGGCGGTGGCGGGCGGGATCGCCGTACCGCCGGTGCTCGGCAGCCGCTCGGCGGACCTGCTCTCCGGGCTCGGGCCGGCCCCGCTGGCCGCCGGGGACCGGCTGCCGGTGGGCGCCCCGCCGCCGTACCGGGCCAGGCCCGAGCTGGTGCCGCTGCCCGGCCCCCCGGCCGAGCTGGTGCTGCGGCTGCGGCTCGGACCGCGCGCGGACTGGTTCGCCCCGGAGGCGGTGGCCCGTCTCGGCCGCGACCGGTACCTGGTCTCCCCGACCGGCAACCGGGTCGGGCTGCGCACCGAGGGCCCGCCGGTCGCCCGCGCCAGGGACGGCGAACTGCCCAGCGAGGGCATGGTGTTGGGCGCCGTTCAGATTCCGCCGGACGGGCAGCCGGTGGTGTTCCTGGCCGATCACCCGACCACCGGCGGCTACCCGGTGATCGGCGTCGTGCCGGCCGGCGACCTCGCGGCCGCCGCACAGGCCAGGCCGGGGACACCGGTGCGCTTCGTGCCCCTGCGCGAGCACTGAGCGGAAGCACCGAGCGGGAACGCCGAGCAGCAGCACCTCGCAGGCGCGGACAGCCCGGCGGGCTCCCCGGTCAGCGCCCCAACAGCACCTCGGCGACGGCACGTTGGGCCGGGTCCAGCTCCGCCCCGCCCTCCTCGGCCACCCAGACCGCGTTCTGCAGCACCCGGGCGAGCGTCCAGGCCGCCGCCACCTCGCGGTCCAGCTCCAGCACCTCCGTCAACAGGTCGAAGCGCCGCCGCAGCGCCCGGGTTGCATCCCCGGTGGCCACCACGTCCTCCCAGCGGTTGCGCAACGCCGGGAGCAGCTCGAAGCCGGGGTGGCCGGCCAGCGGCTTGGGGTCGATGGCCAGCCAGGACGCCCGGCCGCTGCCCGGGAGCGGGGCCAGCACATTGCCGTAGTGCAGGTCCCAGTGCAGCAGCCGGTCGCCGGGATCGGCGCGGACCTCGCACAGGGCGGCCGCGCAGTCGGCGAGCAGGCGCCGCTCCACCGGGTCGGCGAGGGCGGCGACGGCCGCCGGGGCCCGGTCGAGCAGGTCGCTCGCCGCACCCGCCAGGGTCCGCAGCCCGGAGGGCGCCTGACGTTTCGTCAATTCCCTGAGCAGTTCGGCGATCACGCGCAGCGCCGCGAGGTCGTCGGGCAGGTCGAGCAGTGAGCGCCCGGGGTCCAGCCGCTCCAGCAGCAGGGAGCCGGTGGCCGGTTCGTGGTCGAGCAGCCGCACGGCGCCGCGGCCGTCCCAGGCCCGCAGGGCGAGCGGTTCGCCCACCGTCTCCTCGTCCACGGGCTGGAGCTTGAGCACGGCCGGCATCCCGTCGGCGCGCAGCACCGGGAGCACCAGCCCGACCACGCCGTGCGCGACCGGCCCGTCCGGGCGCAGCTCCCAGCGGTCCAGCAACTCGCCCGCCAGCGTGGGCAGTCGGGCCACCCAGGCGCGCCCCTCGGCGCCGAGGAAGCCCTCCAGGGACGCGGCCAGCGCGGGCGGGACCTCGACGGACATGGGGCGGGCTCCTCTCGGACGGTCCGCCCCAGCCTACGACGGGCGGCGGCCGGCGCCTCCCCCGCTCACCCCTGCCCGAGCGCCCGCGCCGCGGCCTCCGCGAAGCCGTCCGGGTTGTCGAGCATGATGTTGTGCCCGCAGTCCGGCACCGCGACCACCCGTACGCCCGCCGCGCGGAGGGTCCCGGCGCCCGCCGGCTCGCCGTCCGCCGCCGGGTGGAGGAAGGTGCGCGGGAGGTCGAGGCCGAGCAGCAGCTCGCGCATGGTCGGTTCGGTCGCCCGGGCGAGGTAGCGGGCGCTGCGGTGCAGCGCCTCCGGGCCGGCCAGCCGCATGGTGGACCACCAGAACGGGCCGACCCGCTCGGCGACTTCGTCCCGGCCGCCGGCCAGGAATTCCTCCTCGGCGTAGGCCGCGATGCCGCTGCTGCCGGGGTGGCGCCGGTCGGGGTCGACCCGGTCCAGGTTGGCGTCCACCAGGAGCAGCCGTTCGACCAGGTGCGGGTGCCGCTGGGCGAGGACGATCGCGACCGCCCCGCCCATGCTGTGGCCGATCACCTCGACCCGGGCCGCCCCGGCGGCAGCGACGGCCGCCGCGACCGCGTCCGCGTGCTCCTCCAGGGTGTAGCCGAAGTCAGTCGGCCGGTCGCTGAGGCCGAAGCCGAGCAGGTCCAGCAGCAGCGAGCGCCGCCCGGCGAGCAGCGGGTGGGTGGCGGCGGCCGCGAAGTAGGCCGGCGAGGTGGCGCCGAGCCCGTGCAGGTAGAGCCGGGCCGGCTCGGCGCCGGGCAGCTCGACCCAGCGGATCCGGTCGCCGTTCGGGGTGACGGGGGCCTCGCGCATGCTCACTCGCTCCTTCTCCTGGGTGTGCCGGCTCCGGGGACTCCGGCGGACGACCAGGACCATACATCGAAGTCGAGGTATAGCGATAGTGAGATACCCATGCCCCGAGGGAAGGATCTGAGAGAGTGGCCCCATGCTGAAGCTCGCCATCCTCGGGTTCCTGTACGACCGCCCCCTGCACGGCTACGAGCTGCGCCGCCACCTCGCCGCGCTCACCGGCCACGTCCGCCCGATCAGCGACGGCACGCTCTACCCCGCGATCAAACGCCTGGAGACCGACGGCCTGCTGGTCCGCGAGACCGAGCCGGGCAGCGCCGCCGCGCCCCGGCACACCCTGCACCTCACCGAGGCCGGCCGCACCGCACTGCTCGACCGGCTGCGCGAGCCCGAGCCGCTCGACGTCAGCGACGAGAACCGCTGGTTCACCCTGCTCGCCTTCCTGCGGCACCTCGCCGACCCCGCCGACCAGGCGGCCGTACTGCGCCGCCGACTGGCCTTCCTCGCCGAACCGGCCAGCTTCTTCTACGAGGGCGACCGCCCGGTGGGCGCCGAGGAGTTCGCCGACCCGTTCCGGCGCGGCCTGCTGCTGGTCGCCCGCGCCACCACCGAGGCCGAACTCGCCTGGCTGCACGCGACCCTGGCCGACCTGGAGGGCAGCCCGCGCTAGACCGGGGCCGCACGCACCGCGGCCGACGACAGGCCGGGGCCCGCACGCACCGCGACCGACGGCGGATCGGGCCCCGCACACGCCGCGGCCCCCGCCCGCCCAACAAAGGTCGGCGCGGCGCGCCGGGCCCAGGC
>NZ_JBHXEM010000153.1:0-18746 GCF_042724755.1 Kitasatospora sp. NPDC127067
AAGTCGGTCCGTCCGACTTCCCGCGCCGCGGTTCTCGTTTTCCGGGGCCCGGCCGCCTCAGCGCGAGGCGCGCAGCTCCGGCAGCTCGATCAGCTCGGTCTCGTCCTCCGGCGTCAGGTCCACCACGGTCGGCTCGCCCTGTTCGGGCCGCTCGGCCGGCTCCGCCGCCCGGGCCTCGGCCTCGGCCTTCGCGGCCACCGCCTCGTCGCCCACCACGTCCGCCAGGTCGGCGCGCTCCCCCAGCTCGGCGACGCTGCCCACCGCCGGCGCCGGGGCCGCCGGGCGCGCCGGAACGGCCGAGCCGCGGCCGAAGAAGCTGAAGCCCTGCCCGCGCGCCTGCCCGGACTGCGCCGGCCGCGGCCGCTGCCGCTCCCCCGGCGCGGGCGCCGCGGCGGGCACGGCCGGAGTCCCGCCGAGCTGACCGACCGTCGCGGTCAGCGCCGGACGCACCGGCTCGGGGCGCACCGGCTCGGGGCGCACCGGCTCCGGACGCACCGTCGACTGGGCGACCGGGGCCTGCCCCGGAGTGGGCACCGAGGGCGCCACCGGAGCCGGCACGGCCACCGATGCGGGCACCGCGACCGCCGGGGCGGCCGGGGCGGCCGTGCCGACCGCCGGCTCCGCCGCACGCGCCCGCAGGGCGACCTCCGCACCCGCCGTACGCGCCCGCTGCGCCTCCTGCTCCGCCGCGCGGCGCTCCAGGTGCCGCAGCACCGACGCCGCCCGCACGTACGCGGCCGGGCTGGCCGGGTGCTTCGGACGGCTCGCGGCGAGCGCCCGCTGGGCCGCCTCGGCCTCCTTGAGCGCCTGCTCGGCGACGGTCACGGCCCGCTCGCGCAGCAGCCGGGCGATCTCGGTCTCGGCCTTCGCCAGCCGCGACTTCTCCGCCGTCAGCCGCCGCCCGAACCGGGTGGCCCGCTCCTCGGCGACCTCCGCCGCGTACTCGGCCTCGGCCAACTGCTCCTCGAACCGCTCCTCGGCGCGCATCCGCTGGGCCGCGGACATCTCGGCGGCCGCCCGGGCCGCCTTGTCCCGCTGGCGCAGCAGCAGCGCGAAGCCGAGCGTCGCGATCACCGCCGCGACGCCCACCGAGCGCACCAGGATGGTGTCCTGACTGAAAAGCAGCGCGGCCAGTGCGGCGACCAGCAGTACGCCGGTGGCGGTGGGGGGGAAGGCCCGGCCGAGGACGGAGGAATGACGGTGGCGTCCGCGAGACATGTCCAAGAAACTAGCGTGCGAATTGGGGCCGTGTCAGCCCAGGGTCCCCTTCCGCCCTTGACAGGGTTCGGTTCTTACCGCACGTGCCCGGATTCTCACCCAAGATCACGAGGAAGGGCTGCTCAGCGACACCTCAGCGACGCCTCAGCGGTGCGAGGCCGCCTGACCGCCCGGGTCGTCGTGGTTCTCCGGCAACTTGCACACGTGCTGGATCCAGAGCGCCGCCGCTATCACCGCGGCTCCCGCCAGCACCGCGAGCCCGGCCGTCACGGCCTGGTCCTTGCGGGCCGACACGTCCAGCTCGCCCAGCAGGTAGATCCCGGCCCCCGCGTAGACGCCGGTGACCACCGCCGAGACCAGCGCGCTGGCCTGCCCCAGCACCACCGCCCGGGCCGCCAGCAGCGGGTCGACCCCCTTCGCCCCGGGCTGCCGCTCGCGCACCGCCTTCAGCCGGGCCCGCAGCGACAGCGCGGTCGCCAGCAGGATCACCGCCACCGCCGCCAGCACCACCGGCGCCGCGGCGGGCACGGCCGGCAGCGTGTCCACGGAGGCCCACAGCTTGGAGCCGGCCCAGGACAGCGCCGTCGTGGCGGCGGTGATGCCGATCAGCAGGCGGAGGCGAAGCAGCTTCACTCGGAGGAGGTCCTTCCCGGGTACCAGAACCGGCCGCCCACCCGGTGGCCCGGCGCGGCGACGCCAAGCCACCGTACCGGGCCCGGCCGGGCGGACACCCGCGCGAACGACGGACACCTACTCGTACGGCCGGGCCCCCGGTCGAGTTCCCCGGGCGACGGCCCGGCCGCGGGCCCGGGTGTCGGCCCTCCGAGCCCGGCCCCGGACCTACTCCGGCAGCGTCAGCCGGATGTCCTCGCGGCGCTTCACACCCTGCGCGTCCGGGCCGCCCAACGCGGTCAGCAGCGCGTCCACCCGCCCGTGCCCGGGCACCTCGGCCTCCGGCTGGGCGTCCAGCCAGGGAGCGAGCACGAAGGCCCGCTCGTGCGAGCGCGGGTGCGGCAGCAGCAGCTGCGGGTCGTCGCTCAGCACGCCCTCGTAGGCCAGGATGTCGACGTCCAGGGTGCGCGGGCCCCAGTGGACGGTCCGCACCCGCCCGAAGGCGTCCTCGATGGCGTTGCCGCGCTCCAGCAGGTCCCGCGGGGGCAGCGAGGTGCGCAGCACCACGACCGCGTTGTAGTAGTTCGGCTGCTCCTCCGGCCCGCCGACGGCCTCCGTCTCGTACACCGCGGAGACGGCCTTGATCCTCAGCCCCGGGGTGTCGGCGAGCGCGTCGACGGCGCCCTGGAGGGTGTCCAGCCGGTTGCCCAGGTTGCTGCCGAGCGCGACGACCGCGCAGCGCTGGCTGTGCAGCGTGGTGTCGACGGAGTCCACCCGGTCCTCCAGGTCGAACGCGTTCGGCGTAGCGGTCCGGTCACTGGTGCTCATGCGCCCGCCTCGCTTCGCTCGGCAGAGGCATTCGCCCACGCGCGCCTCTTGATCATTCGCTCGCTACGCTCGCTCATCGGAAAACGTCCTCTACATCGGATACCGGGCGCGCGGTGGGGGTCATGCGCGGCCCCGGTGGATGGTCACGGTCACGTCGTCGAACGGCACGGTGATCGGGGCGTCCGGCTTGTGCACGGTGACCTCGACCTCCTCGACCGCTTCGTGCTTGAGGCACTGGTCGGCGATGCGCTGGGCCAGCGTCTCGATCAGGTCGACCGGCTCCCCGGAGATGATCGCGGTGACCTCCTCCGCCACCAGCCCGTAGTGCGCGGTGCGGGTGAGGTCGTCTCCGGCCGCGGCGGGGCGGGTGTCCAGGTACAGCACCAGGTCGACCACGAAGGTCTGCCCCTCGACGCGCTCACGCTCGAAGACGCCGTGGTGGCCCCGGGCTCGCAGCCCCCGCAGGGTGACGCGGTCCAGCAAACGAATCACTGCTCCCAGTCGGACGGGCCCCACCCGGCGAAAGGCACGGACGGGCAGGGCGAAGGCGGGCAGCACGCCCGCCACTCCGTTTCGAATCTACCCGCGAGCACGGACAACGCCTGACCGTCCTACCCGGCACGAACCGACGCCACTCGCTCCGATATGGCGATTGACGTGAACGTTCGGTGACCACTCGGAAATTCCCGGCGACTTTTCGGCACGGCATTTCCGCGGCCGCCGGAATCAGCTCTCCTCGTCGTCGTCCCCGCTGGTCAGAACGGGTGAACCGTGATGCGACCAGAGCTTCCACCCGGCCGGGGTACGGCGGAACAGATTCGTCGACACGACCTTTCCGCCGACCAGCGGTCCGAGCTCCCCCTCCTCCTCCGACTCGCCGCCGGACAGGATGTTCTCGGTGCACGTGACAAGGGCCACATCACCGTGCACCTCGGCCTCGACATCGGTCAGGAAGAACTGGATGTACTCCGTGTTCATCATGATCAGCATGTACGACCTGGTCACCTGCGCCCGGCCGCGGAGCACCGGCCAGCCCGGGTGCACGCACACCACGCCGCCCTTGTCGTCGGCGTCGGCGGCTCCCAGCCAGGCCTCCTCGACCGCTTCCAGGTCCCCCCGTTCCAGCGCCTCGTAGAGCCCCCTGTTCGCCGCGAGCACGGCCTCCAGGTCCGCCTCGCGCGCCCGCCCGGCCGTGCCGCCGCTCAACCTGCCGTCACCTGTCACAGACCCTCCCTCACCCCAACCGCGCCGCGTGCTGCCAGGCCGCGACCACCCGGACGGCGTCCGCCGTGCCGGACACGTCGTGCACCCGCACCGCCCAGGCTCCGGCCCGGGCGGACAGCACCGACACCGCGGCCGTCGCGTCGTCGCGCTCCCGGGCCGGGCGCAGTTCCCCGGTTGCCGGGTCGGCGAGCAGCGTACCCAGGAACCGCTTGCGCGAAGCCGCCACGAGCACGGGACGGCCGAGCGCGGTGAGCTCGTCCAGCCGGCCGAGCAGCGCCCAGTTGTGCTCGGCGGTCTTGGCGAAGCCGAGCCCCGGGTCGAGGATCAGCTGGTCCTCCTTGACCCCGGCCGCCAGCAGCGCTTCCACCCGGTCGGTCAGCTCGGCGACCACGTCCCGCACCACGTCGTCGTAGACCGCCGTCGCGTACATGTCGGCGGACTGCCCGCGCCAGTGCATCACCACGAAGGGCGCGCCGGTCTCGGCGGCCACCCGGGCCATCGCCGGGTCGGCGAGGCCGCCGGAGACGTCGTTGACGATCGCGGCGCCGGCCTCGACGGCGCGCTCGGCGACCGTGGCGCGCATGGTGTCCACGGAGACCATCACCCCGGCGTCGGAGAGCTCGCGCACCACCGGGAGCACCCGGCGCAGCTCCTCCTCCTCGGACACCCGCTGCGAGCCCGGCCGGGTGGACTCGCCGCCGACGTCCACCAGGTCCGCGCCGCGGGCCCGCAGCGCGAGGCCGTGCGCGATCGCCTTGGCGGGGTCGTGCCACATCCCGCCGTCCGAGAAGGAGTCGGGCGTGACGTTGACCACGCCCATCACGGCGCAGCGCTCCAGCCGCGGCAGACCGGCCGGCAGGGAGAAGGACGGCGAATCGTTCATGCTTCCCATTATCGAACGGAGCCCCCGCCGAGGATGCTCGGCGGGGGCCCCGTTCCGTGTCGGCGGGCCGGCCCCGGAGGGCGGTGACGGGTCTCAGGCGGCCTCGGTGACCTCACGGGTCGACGGGACCGGCATCAGCCCCTCGCGCTGGCGCCGGCGGCCGAAGCGCGGCATGCCGAGCGTGATGAAGGCCTCCGCCTGCATCGCGGCGAAGCCGATCCGCGGCAGGTCCCGGGTGCTCGGGAAGACCAGGAAGCGCGGCTCCCACTCGGGCTGGAACTTGGCGTTGAACTTGTACAGCGACTCGATCTGGAACCAGCGCGACAGGAAGACCAGCAGCCCGCGCCAGGCGCGCAGCACCGGGCCGGCGCCGATCCGCTCGCCGCGGGCGAGCGCCGAGCGGAACATCGCGAAGTTGAGCGACACCCGGCGCACGCCCATCGCGGGCACCGCCTGCAGCGCGGCGACGATCAGCAGCTCGTTCAGGCCCGGGTCGGCGGCGCGGTCGCGGCGCATCAGCTCCAGCGAGATGCCGTCCGGCCCCCAGGGCACGAAGTGCAGCACGGCCTTCAGGTCGTCGCCCTCCTCGCCCTCCTCCGGGGCCTTGTGGGCGGTGACCACCACGCAGTCGTCGTCCAGCGGGTCGCCGAAGCGGCCGAGGGCCATCGAGAAGCCGCGCTCGGTGTCGGTGCCGCGCCAGCGGGCGGCGGCGTCGGCGATCCGGTACTTCTCCTCCGCGGTGAGCTCGGAGACCCGGCGCACCTGGCAGGAGTAGCCGTTGCGCTCGATCCGCTTGACCATCTGGCGCACGTTGCGCATGGCCCGGCCGGAGAGCGAGAAGGAGGCGGTGTCCACGATCGCCTCGTCGCCCAGCTCCAGCGCGTCCAGGCCCGCCTCGCGGGTCCAGACCTCGCCGCCGACCTCGCTGCACCCCATCACGGCCGGCACCCAGGCGTGCTCGCGGGCCTCGGCCATGAACACCTTGATCGCGCCGGGCCAGGCCTCGACGTCGCCGACCGGGTCGCCGGAGGCCAGCATCACGCCGGAGACCACCCGGTAGGAGATCGCGGCCTTGCCGGTGGGCGAGAACAGCACGCTCTTGTCGCGGCGCAGCGCGAAGTAGCCGAGCGAGTCCCGCTCGCCGTGCCGCCCGAGCAGCTCGCGGACCTTCTCCTCGTCCTCCGCGGTCAGCTCGGGCTTCGGCTTGCCCGGGCGCAGCGCCAGGTAGGCGGTGGTGAAGGCGGTCAGCAGGCCGAGCCCGCCGAGCAGGTAGGCGACCAGGTCGGACATCCGGACGTTGTTGTACCGGACCGGGCCCTCGAAGCCGAACAGCCCGTACCCGACGTGCTGCAGGCGCTCGGCCAGGCCGGGGTGGCCGATCTCGTACTTGGTCCGGGTGCTCACGATCAGCAGGCCGAGCAGCACGCTGAGGACGCCCATGACGACCAGGTTGACCAGTGCCCGCCAGCGGGTGCGCGGGTCGGCCTTGGCGTAGAACTCGCGCTGGTGCACCAGCATCACGACGAGGAGCACCAGCGAGACGACCGCCGGGCCGATCTGGTGCCAGCGCACGATGTGCAGTCCGGCGCTGACCGGCAGCAGCACGCAGACCGCCCGCCAGGCCCGCCGCTTGCGGCGGCGCAGCGCGTGCGCCAGCGGCACCAGCAGGATGCCGACCATCAGCGCGCCGACCGCCGCCAGGCTGGTGGTGCCGCCCGGCAGCTGCCCCGCGAAGGTGTGCACCTTGGTGTGCCGGAGCTTGGGAAACACCGCGCTGGCGATGTCCACGAGCCCGATCAGCAGACAGGCGTAGCCGACCGCTCCGGGGAGCCAGGCCCTCGGGACGGCGGACGCCTGGTTGCGCAGCGTCTGCAGGCCGCGGCGACGGCGCGGCGGCTGCTCGGGGCTCGGCTCAACGGACACGGGAACGCTCATGGAAGCTCAGCGTAGAGGCTGCGGTGCGGTGTCCTGTCACTCCGGAGGAGGACGCGTGATGGACCTTCATGCCTATTCCTTCATCAGGCAATGCGCATACCAAGGACCCGGAAACTATCGGTAAACCGGGTCCGTGGTCGCGCTGCGGGTTGAGCCGGCGGTGGGAGCCGGGGGCCTGCCGCAGCGTGGCGCGGCAGGACCCTCCGGGACGCGTTACGTACGGTGGACGCCGCATTCTAGGGCGCCGGTTGCCTGCGGTTCCCCCGCCCTTCCCAGCCCGCCGGGCGTCCGGACGGCCTAGCCGCGGTGGCCCGGCCTGACGGACCGCCAGACCATGAAGCCTGCACCGCCCGTGTCCCACCGGAAGGCCGACGGCATGGAACTGACCAGCGACGCGCTGGTGAACTCGTTGCTCGCACTCGGCGTCGCGGCAGTCGTCGCGACCCTGTGGGTCTGGCCGCGGCTGGCGCCCCAGCGGCCGCTGCCGGTGCTCGGCCGGATCGGACTGCTGACGGTCGTTCAGGCCTCGGTCCTGGCCGTGCTCGCGCTGTCGGTGAACAACTCCTTCGGGTTCTACACCTCCTGGGACGACCTGCTCAGTCCGGGCGGCGCCAAGCTCGCGCTGACCGGCAGCGCGAACCACAAGGGCGGCACCCCGGTCTCCGACGCGCTGGTCCAGCCCACCACCGAGGGCGGCCTGGAGACCATCACCAACCTGCCGAAGGGCCCGCCCGAGGAGGTCGGCAGGATCGAGTCGGTCCGGGTCAGCGGCAAGGAGACCGGCTTCTCCGACCAGATGTTCGTCTACCTGCCGCCCGCGTACTTCGACCAGAAGCTCGCCCTGGTCCGCTTCCCCGTCCTGCTGGCCATCGCCGGCTACCCGGGCACCACGCTGAACCTGCTGCACGAGCTCCCGTTCGCCCAGACCGCGATCGACCTGCAGCGCTCCGGCAGGATGCCGCCGACCGTCCTGGTGATGGCCCGCCCGGCCGTCGTCCCGTCCCGGGACACCGAGTGCGTGGACGTCCCCGGCGGGCCGCGCACCGAGACCTGGTTCGTCAAGGACGTGCCCGAGGCCATCCGCAGCAGCTACCGGGTCGGCCGCACGGCCGGCTCCTGGGGCACCCTCGGCTACTCCACCGGCGGCAGCTGCGCGCTGCGCCTGGCGATGCGCTTCCCGAACGTCTACGGCAACGCGGCGAGCCTGCACGGCGACTTCACCGTGCGCCAGGACAACTACACCGGCGGGGACCTCTTCAACGGCGACAAGGCGCTGACCCAGCAGCACGACCTCGGCTGGCGGCTGCAGAACCTGCCCGTCCCGGCGCTCAACCTGCTGGCCGTCTCCACCCGCACCGAGGGCGACTACCCCCAGACCGTCCAGTTCGTCGACCAGGCCACCCGGGCCGCGGCGGCCAACCCGCAGTTCACGATCGACTCGCTCTACCTGGACGACGGCGGGCACAACTTCGACAGCTGGACCAGGGAGCTCCCGGCCACCCTCGAATGGCTGGGCTCGCACCTGGGCTAGGCCCCGGCCCGGCCGCGACCAGGCCCCGGCCAGGCCCCGGCTAGGACAGATAAGTGATTACCCGCCGGTCGGCCCGGACGGCCGGCGGCCCGGGGGGAACGTATCGCGACCGCCCGTCGGCCACCGCCGGGCACCGCCCCGGACCCGCGCAGGAGGCACCGTGCTGAGCACCCGCTCGCTCTTCGACGAGATCTACCGGAACGACCAGGCGTACCAGCTGTTCTGCAGCATCGCGGCCGACGGCGAGGACCAGGGCGGCTGGGAGAACGAGCGGATCACCACGCTCACCCGGGACCCGGTCCTCGCCCCGAAGGTGGCCCGGCACGGTGCCGACGAGCGCAAGCACGGCCGGATCTTCACCCAGCTGCTGCACAAGCGCGGCCTGCCCAAGGTGCCGGTGCCGGACGAGGCCGACTACTGCATGCTGCTGGAGCGCCAGGGCGTCGGCCTCTCGCACGAGCGGCTGAACAGCGACGTCCCGCTGACCGACCGCGAGATCATCACCTACCTCGTGCACAGCCGGGTCACCGAACAGCGCGCCGCCGAGCAGATGCGCCGGCTGGTGAAGGTGTACCAGGACAACCCCGACCTCGGCCGGGCGATGCGGATGATCTCCGCCGACGAGGACAACCACCTCGCCTACTGCCACGAGGAGCTGCTGCGGCTGGTCTCCGAGGGCCACGGCCCGTACATCCGGCACGCCCTGGAGACCAGCGCCCGCGGCGAGATCCGCACCCACCGGGACGTCGGCCTCGCCGTCACCTCCCGGATGGCCCGGATCCTGCGCTGGCCGCGCTGGCAGCTCGCCCTGGTCACCCTCGGGGTGCGGGCGCTCTACCTGTACGACCGCGCCTACGGCTGGCGCCGGATGGTCACGCTGCGGATGCCGGAGCGCCGCAACCCGCTGGGCACCCCGGCCCCGCCGCACGCGGAGCACGAGGTGCTCTGAGCACCGCCCGGCCGGCCGCCGGCCCCTACCGGCCGATGATGAGGCTCATCGCCTCGGCCCGGGTTGCCGGGTCGCGCAGCTGGCCGCGCACGCAGGAGGTGATGGTCTTGGCGCCGGGCTTGCGGATGCCGCGCATCGACATGCACATGTGCTCGCACTCGACCACGACGATCGCCCCGCGCGGCTCCAGGATCCGCATCAGCGCGTCGGCCACCTGGCTGGTCAGCCGCTCCTGCACCTGCGGCCGGCGGGCGTAGACGTCGACCAGCCGGGCGAGCTTGGACAACCCGGTGATCTTGCCGCTGGTGGACGGGATGTACCCGACGTGGGCCACGCCGCGGAACGGCACCAGGTGGTGCTCGCAGACCGAGGTCAGCTCGATGTCCTTGACCAGCACCATCTCGTCGTGGCCGAGGTCGAAGGTGGTGGTGAGGACGTCCTCGGGCTCCTGCCACAGGCCCGCGAATATCTCCTTGTAGGCCCGCGCGACCCGGGCCGGGGTCTCCCGCAGACCCTCGCGGTCCGGGTCCTCCCCGACGGCGAGCAGCAGCTCGCGGATGGCGTCCTCGGCCCGCTTCTGGTCGAAGGTACCGACGGCGGGCGGACCGTCGAACGTCACCGGGTCGATCATGCGGGCCTCGCTTATGTATCGGAAGACTCTGGCTGAACAGCACGGATGCCGCGCCTCCAGGGTACAAACCCTGGTGACGCGGCATCCATTCCCTGCGGAGCGGGGGTCAGCCCTCGGTCGGCGGCTCGGCCGTCGGCAGCGGCGGGAGCTTCACGACGTCCACCGGAGCGCTCTCGACGGAGGCGGCGCCGTTGGTGAGCGCCAGCTCCTTCGGGGACTGCACCGGCGGCCGGGTGGACGGCGTGCGACGGGAGGAACCCGTCCAGGCCGGCCGGGCCGGGCGCTTGACGATCGGGGCGAAGACCTCGGCGATCTGCTCCTTGTTCAGGGTCTCCTTCTCCAAGAGCTCCAGGACCAGGTTGTCGAGCACGTCGCGGTTCTCGACCAGGATCTCCCAGGCCTCGTTGTGCGCCGTGTCGATGAGCTTCTTGACCTCCTCGTCGACCAGCCCGGCGACCTCTTCCGAGTAGTCGCGCTGGTGGCCCATCTCACGGCCCAGGAACGGCTCCGAGTTGTCGTTGCCGAACTTGATCGCACCCAGGCGCTCGGTCATGCCGTACTGGGTGACCATGGCCCGGGCCGTCGCGGTGGCCTTCTCGATGTCGTTCGAGGCGCCCGTGGTCGGGTCGTGGAAGACCAGCTCCTCCGCCGCGCGACCGCCCATCATGTAGGCGAGCTGGTCGAGCATCTCGTTGCGGGTGGTGGAGTACTTGTCCTCCTCCGGCAGCACCATGGTGTAGCCGAGGGCCCGGCCGCGGGACAGGATGGTGATCTTGTGCACCGGGTCGCTGTACTGGCAGGCCGCCGCGACCAGGGCGTGGCCGCCCTCGTGGTACGCGGTGATCTTCTTCTCCTTGTCGGACATGATCCGCGTGCGCTTCTGCGGACCGGCCACGACGCGGTCGATCGCCTCGTCCAGGATGCCGTTGTCGATCAGCTTCTTGTCCGAACGGGCGGTCAGCAGCGCCGCCTCGTTGAGGACGTTCGACAGGTCGGCACCGGTGAAGCCGGGGGTGCGCTTGGCGACGGCCGACAGGTCGACGTCGGGCGCGATCGGCTTGCCCTTCTGGTGCACCTTGAGGATGTCCAGCCGGCCCTGGAGGTCGGGGCGCTCCACCGCGATCTGGCGGTCGAAGCGGCCCGGGCGCAGCAGCGCCGGGTCCAGGATGTCGGGGCGGTTGGTCGCGGCGATCAGGATCACGCCGCCCTTGACGTCGAAGCCGTCCATCTCGACCAGCAGCTGGTTGAGGGTCTGCTCGCGCTCGTCGTGGCCGCCGCCGAGGCCCGCGCCGCGGTGCCGGCCGACGGCGTCGATCTCGTCGACGAAGACGATCGCCGGGGCGTTCGCCTTGGCCTGCTCGAAGAGGTCGCGGACGCGGCTGGCGCCGACGCCGACGAACATCTCGACGAAGTCCGAGCCGGAGATGGAGTAGAACGGCACCCCGGCCTCGCCCGCGACGGCGCGCGCCAGCAGGGTCTTGCCGGTACCGGGCGGGCCGTAGAGCAGCACGCCCTTGGGGATCTTGGCGCCGACGGCCTGGAACTTGGCCGGCTCCTGGAGGAACTCCTTGATCTCGTGGAGCTCCTCGACCGCCTCGTCCGCGCCGGCGACGTCGGCGAAGGTGGTCTTCGGGGTGTCCTTGGTGAGCAGCTTGGCCTTGGACTTGCCGAACTGCATGACCCGGGAGCCGCCGCCCTGCATCTGGTTCATCAGGAACAGGAAGACCAGGACGATGATCACGATCGGGAGCATCGACAGCAGCAGGCTGACGAATGTGCTCTGCTTCTCGGGGCTGATCGTGTAGCCCTCGGCGAGCGTGCTCTGGTCCTTGTCGTTGACCTGCGCCTGCAGCTTGTCGGCGATGGCGACGCCCTGGTCGCCGATGTACGAGGCCTGGAACTTGGTGCCGGACGGGGCCTTGCCCGTACCGGCGCTGGGCAGCGTGGCGCCGTCCTTCAGCTGGATCTTGATCGTGTTCGAGTCACCGGTGGTGATCTGCGCCGACTTGACGTTGTGCGCGTCGATCGCCGCGACGACCTGACCGGTGTCCACCGTCTTGTAGCCGTTCGAGTCCGAAACGACCTGCATCAGTACGATGACGGCGAGGACGGCCAGCACGATCCACATGATCGGCGCACGGAAGTATCGCTTGACGTCCATCCATGCGGGGCGTTGCCGCCCCGTCCCTCCTGCCACTCAACGGCGCCGAGGACTGTTGACCGCGGCGCGTCCGAATTGATGCTCATGTGAAGAGCGGTTTATTGGACCGTACCGCAGTCCGACCCACCCATGGCGGGAGCACGGCGACACGGCTTTGGTTCTCTGTCTCCCGGGTGCAACGGGCGGGAACGGCCCACTGTTCCCGCCCGTCGCCCGAACGGGGACCTCAGCCGCCGTAGACGTGCGGCGCGAGGGTGCCGATGAAGGGGAGGTTGCGCAGCTTCTCCGCGTAGTCCAGGCCGTAGCCGACCACGAACTCGTTGGGGATGTCGAAACCGACGTACTTCACGTCGATCTCGACCTTGGCCGCGTCCGGCTTGCGGAGCAGGGTGCAGACCTCCAGCGAGGCCGGACCGCGCGAACCCAGGTTGCCCAGCAGCCAGGACAGCGTCAGACCGGAGTCGATGATGTCCTCGACGATCAGGACGTCACGGCCGGCGATGTCGGTGTCCAGGTCCTTCAGGATCCGCACCACGCCGGAGGACTTGGTGCCCATGCCGTACGAGGAGACGGCCATCCAGTCCATGGTGACCTGCGAGTGCAGGGTCCGGGCCAGGTCGGCCATGACCATCACGGCCCCCTTGAGGACGCCGACGATCAGCAGGTCCTTCCCTGCGTAGTCCCGGTCGATGCGCTCGGCCAGCTCAAGGAGCTTGGCGTCGATCTCGTCCTTGCTGATGAGCACCTTCGCGAGGTCAGCGCCCATGTCGTTCTGGTCCACCGGGGATACGTCCTCAAACGTTCGGGGTCTGTGTGGCCGGCGGTCGGCTCCCCCGGGGCATGCCTCGCCCGTCAGTCGCCCTGCCGCCGAAAGACCAGCGTGCCACACCTGCGGGTGGCCTCGACTCCCCCGGGTAGGTGCAGCGGGCCCTGTCCGCGCCATCCGGTGACCAGCAGGTCGATCGTCTCCAGGTGCCGGGCGAACAGGTCCCCGGCCGGACAGCCCGCCCGCAGCGCGGCCCGGCGCAGCACCCGGCGGCGCACCGCGGGCGGCAGTTCGGCCAGTTTCACGGCGTCCAGGGCGCCGTCGCCCGTACGGAGGTCGCGTTCGGCCAAAGAGGCCCACTGGTCGAGGGCGTCGGCGTCGTCGCGGAACAGCCGGGCGGTCCGGGCCAGCGCCTCGACCACGCCACCGCCCAGGTGCTTCTCCAGGACCGGCAGCACCTCGTGGCGGACCCTTGAGCGGGTGTAGGCGGGATCACAGTTGTGCGGGTCGTCCCAGACCGGGATCGACTGGGCGGCGCAGGCCTGCCGGGTGGCGGCCCGGTCCAGCTCCAGCAGCGGGCGGCGGTAGCGGCCCTTGTGGGCGGGCATCCCGGCCAGCGAACGGGCGCCGGAGCCGCGGGCCAGGCCCAGCAGCACGGTCTCGGCCTGGTCGTCCCGGGTGTGACCGAGCAGCACCGCGATCGCTCCGTGGCGGTCGGCGGCCGCGTCCAGGGCGGCGTAGCGGGCGTCCCGGGCGGCGGCCTCCGGGCCCCCGGCGCGGCCGACCCGCACCAGGACGGCCTCCACCGGGTCGAGGCCGAGCGTGCGCAGCCGGTCGGCCACCTGGGCGGCGCGCTCGGCGGAGCCGGCCTGGAGCCCGTGGTCGACGGTGACGGCGCCGACCCGCAGGCCGATCTTGGGGGCCTCGAAGGCGGCGGCGATGGCCAGCGCCATCGAGTCCGCGCCGCCGCTGACCGCGACCAGGATCAGCGGTGAACCGGGCGCCGCCGGGGTGCGGGGCAGTCCGGAGGGGTGGCGCGCGGCGTTGCCGATCAGGGTGGTGCCGACCGCGGCGCCCACCAGCGGCGCCCCGGCCGGGCGCTCGCGGGGCTCGCGCACGGGCGCGGTGAAGGTGGTACCGGCCTCGGCGGCGAGGTCGGTGAGCGTACGGCGAACGGCCAGGCGTATCGCGGCGACAGCGGGGTGAGGGCCCACGGCGGAAGACTCCTCGTCGGAGGGGACAGGACTCGCGGCGGACGCGGCGGGGACCGCGCACCGCATGAGCGCCCTGTTACCGGGCGCTCACAGATGGTGGCAGAAAGGAGCGACCCGCTACGCCACCCGCGCCACCGGTACGACCACCGTCCCACGTACGGGTGAATGAAGAAACGCTTCTTCACCCGTCGTCTGGCCGATTGGACCACTCGTACGAGCGGGTTTGACCGACGCGCGCCGCTTGCCGCCCGGCTCACGGCGCGCCCGCGTCAGGAGCACCCGCTCAGCGGGCCACCCGGGCCACCCAGGCGGCCGGATCGTGGATCTCGTCCTTGGTCGGCAGGGTGTTCGGGGAGGTCCACACCCGGTTGAACCCCTCCATGCCGACCTGCTCCACCACACCGCGCACGAACACCGCGCCGTCCTGGTACTGGCGCAGCTTCGCGTCCATGCCGAGCAGCCGGCGCAGCAGCAGGTCGAGCCGGTTGGCGCCGCGGTCCCGGCGCTGCTGGAACTTCTCCCGGATCTCGGCGACCGACGGCACCACGGCCGGGCCGACGCCGTCCATCACCACGTCCGCGTGGCCCTCCAGCAGCGACATCACGGCCGTCAGCCGGCCGAGGATCTCGCGCTGCGCGGGCGACTGGACGATCTCCAGCAGGTTCCCGGAGGAGGCGCTCTCCCGGTTGCCGCCGCCCGGCAGGCCGCCGAACGAACCGGCCGCGCCCCGCAGCCGCTCCAGCAGGGCGCCCGGGTCGACGTCCGTCTCGGAGAGGAAGGACTGCACCTCGGACTGGATGTGGTCGCGCAGCCACGGCACCGCGGTGAACTGCGTCCGGTGCGTCTCCTCGTGCAGACAGACCCAGAGCCGGAAGTCGGACGGGTCGACGTCCAGCTCCCGCTCGACGTGCACGATGTTCGGCGCCACCAGCAGCAGCCGGCCCGGCCCGGGGCCGTCCGGCCCCAGCCGCGGCTTGTCGAACAGCGCCGCCGGGCTGTCCGGCGCCTCCAGCGGGGGCTCCGCCGGGGCGAAGGTCTCGTACTGGCCCAGCACCTTGGTGGACAGGAACGCCAGCAGCGCCCCGACCTCGATCCCGGTGGCCTTCTCGCCCACCGCGCCGAACACCCCGGCCGTCGCGCTGTTCGCCCGACGCGCCTGGAGCTTCTCCACCAGCGGCTGGACGACCGTGCGGAAACCCGCCACGTTGGCCCGGATCCAGCCGGGTCGGTCCACCACCAGCACCGGCGTCGCCGCGGCCCGGGACAGGCTGGACGAACGCATGCCGGTGAACGCCCGCACGTGCTCCTCCGCCTCCAGGGCGTGCCGGCGGAGCTCGGCGACCACCGCCGCCGCTTCCTCCCGGCTCACTTCCGGCCCCGGCCGCACCAACCTGGTCGCGGTTGCGACCGCGAGGTTCCAGTCGACCATGTCAGCACCGCCACTCGCGCTCGTCATGCCCTCACCGTACGTGCTCCCCACCACCGACGGCAGCCACCCGCCGCCAAGACCTCTCCCCCGACGGCCGATCGGCACGGCCGGCGCGACGGGACGGGCGGGGCCGGGTCAGTGGCAGCCGCAGCCGCCGAGGCGGCCGGCGACCCGGTCCATGGCGGCACGGGCGGTGTCGGCGGGGGCGGTGGTGCGGGTCATGACGGCGAAGGCGAGGAGGCGGCCGTCGGCGTCGACGACGGTGCCCGCGAGGGTGTTGACGCCGTTGAGGGTGCCGGTCTTGGCGCGGATCAGACCGGCCGCGTCGGCGGCGCCGGACCCGGAGCCGTAGCGCTTGTTGAGGGTGCCGGTGAAGCCGGCGACCGGGAGGCCGGTGAGCACCGGGCGCAGGGTGGGGTGCTGCTCGGAGGCGGCCAGCGCGAGGAGCCGGGTCAGGACGGCGGGCGGGATCGCGTTGCCCGGGTGCAGGCCGCTGCCGTCGTTGAGGACCACGCCGCCCATCGGCACCCCGAGCCGGGTGAGCTCCTGGGTGACGGCCGCCGCGGCGCCCTCGAAGCTCGCCGGCTGGTGGGCGGCGACGGCGACCTGACGGGCCATCGCCTCGGCGAGCTGGTTGTCCGAGGTGGTCAGCAGGCGCTCCACCAGCCGGGCGACCGTCGGCGAGAAGACGTCGCCGAGCGGGGCCTGACCGGAGGCGGTCGGGGCGGGGGCGGGCGCCGCGGCGGGGGCGGCCTTGCCCGTCACGGTGATGCCGCGGGCCCTGAGCAGGGCGGCGAAGGTCTCGGCGGCCGCGGCCGCCGGGTCGGCGACCCGGTCCGGCGCGTCCTCCCGGCTCTTCGGGTCCACCCTGCCCTCGTCCACCATCAACGGGACCACCAGGGCGATGTTCTGCCCGTCGTGGTTCCGGTGCTGCGGGCTGCCCGCGTACAGCGACAGGTCGTAGTCCAGCCGGACCGTCGTGGTGCCGAGGCTCTTGAGGGTGTCGGCGGTCTGCCGGGCGAGCAGGTCCAGCGAGGCGGGGGCGGTGTCGGCGTCGGCCGGCTGCCCGCCGATCTGCACCTGGTCGGCGGGCAGTGCGGTGAGCGTCGGATCGCCGCCGCCGACCAGGGTGATCGTGCCCGGGTCCGCGCCCCGGACCACCCGGGTGTGCAGCCGGGCGTCCCCCGGGATGAGGGACAGGGCCGCGATCGCGGTGGCCAGCTTGGTGGTGGAGGCGGGGGTGGCCGGGGTGTTCTCCCCGGAGCCGTACAGGAGTTGGCCGGTGCCGGCGTCCGCGACGGCGAAGGTGACCTCGCCGAGGCTCTTGTCGGCGAGAGCGGCGGCGAGCGCCTGCTGGAGGCCCTGCGCGGTGGGGACGGCGGCGCCCGTGTCGCCGTCCACGGCGGCCAGGACGGCGCCCGGCGCGGGCGCCGGGCGTGCGCCGGGCGCGTCGCTGCCGCCGGCGGCGGGCGCGGAGGCGACGGGCGGCGCGGCCCGACGGGTGGGCTCGGCACCCGGACCGTCGTTCGACCGGGGTCCGGCACCGCCCTTCCCGTGGTCGCCCTTCCTCCCGTCGCGGCCGCCCTGCCCGTCGTGGTCCTCGTCCTCGCCATGCCCGGCACTGTGCCCACCCGGCGGCGGGGACGGCTGCGCGTACGCACCACCCGAGGTCAGGACCGTACCGACGACCAGCAGCGCCGCTCCGAACAGCCCCGCGGCCGTCCCCCCGCGACGGCGCGCCGCCCCTCCCCCTGCTCCCACCGACCGGCCCCTTTCCCGAGCACTCGCTCCCGTAGGAGACACTTGGATTCTGTCAGTCCCTACCTTGGAGGAACCGTTGGAGTTCGACGTCCTTATCGAAATCCCGAAGGGCTCTCGTAACAAGTACGAGGTCGACCACGAGACCGGCCGTCTGCGGCTCGACCGGATGCTCTTCACCTCGACCCGCTACCCGGCCGACTACGGCTACGTCGAGGGCACGCTCGGCGAGGACGGCGACCCGCTGGACGCCCTGGTCATCCTGGACGAGCCGACCTTCCCGGGCTGCCTGATCAAGTGCCGCGCCATCGGCATGTTCCACATGACCGACGAGGCCGGCGGCGACGACAAGCTGCTCTGCGTCCCGGCGACCGACCCGCGCTGGGAGCACCTGCGCGACATCCACCACGTGTCGGAGTTCGACCGCCTGGAGATCCAGCACTTCTTCGAGGTCTACAAGGACCTGGAGCCCGGCAAGTCCGTCGAGGGCGCCGACTGGGTCGGCCGCGCCGAGGCCGAGGCCGAGGTCACCGCTTCGATCAAGCGTCTGGCGGAGCAGGGCGGCCACTGAGCCGTCGTTCCGATCTCATTCGATCGAGAGCGGTTCGAGGCAGGTCGGGACAGCCCGGGGCCGGGGTTCGCGGATTTCTTCCGCGGGCCCCGGCCTCTGTCGTTCCCGGGGACGGGACGGTTTGCCGACACCCTGTCGGCATGATGTGAAGTTAGGTTAGGCTAACCAAAACATTCGGTCCGACCCCGAACGGCCGACCCGAACGGCCGACCCCGAACCCTGGAGGCCGCATGCCCACGCCCGCGCCCGCCCCGTTCTCCACCGTGCTCCGCACCGCCAGCAGCGAGGAGCACGAGGCCGCCGAGCAGTCCACGTTCATGAGCCGGCTGCTGGGAGGCCGACTCGGGATCGAGGCGTACGCCGACCTCACCGGCCAGCTCTGGTTCGTCTACCGGGCCCTGGAGGAGCGGGCGGAGCAGCTCGCGCGGCACCCGCTGGCGGGCCCCTTCATCGACCGGGCCCTGCTGCGCACCGCCGCCGTCGAGCGCGACCTGGCGCACCTGCGCGGGCCCGACTGGCGGGACGGCCTGGCACCGCTGCCGGCCACCGCCGCGTACGTCGCCCGGGTGGAGGAGCTGGCCGCCGCGTGGCCGGCCGGGTACCTCGCGCACCACTACACCCGCTACCTGGGCGACCTGTCGGGCGGCCAGATCATCCGGGGCGTGGCCGAGAAGACCTGGGGCTTCGAGCGCAAGGGCGACGGCGTGCGGTTCTACGTCTTCGAGGAGGTCGACAACCCGGCGGCCTTCAAGCGCGAGTACCGGGCCAAGCTGGACGCGGCCGGAGAGGCGATGGACGAGGTCGAGCGGCGCCGGGTGGTCGAGGAGTGCAAGCGGGCCTTCGTGCTCAACGGGGCGGTCTTCCGCGACCTGGATGCGCGTTACCCGCTGAGTGCATAAACGTTTCCCCCTGGTTTTCGAGGGACGGCCCCGGCGAGCGGTCTTGGGTTCTAGGGATCGTTGCAACACCCCAGTTCAAGGGGTGCGATGGACTTCGAGATCCGCAAGGACCGGACCGGGCGGGGACGACGGAAACT
>NZ_JBHXEM010000154.1:0-18735 GCF_042724755.1 Kitasatospora sp. NPDC127067
CAGTCCTCAGTACTATCGCCTGGACCACGCCGGCCTCGCGGGGCCTGCCCTTATCTACATTCGAGCGCGGCGACGAACGATTAGGGCCGGCCCGGTACCATCAGGTGTTGGTCCCGGGCCGGCCGAAGGCGTGGCAGAACGGCCTGTCCGCGTTGCCCTCGGCGTCCGACCGCAGCCGGTTGCTCACGTCCGCGGCCAGGACGAGCCGGTCGTCGGCGGCCTTCGGCCGGGGCAGCGCGGCCAGCGTCTGCCGCAACCGGTCGGCGCCGAGGCGGCCGCGTTGCCGCGTGAAATCGGTGGTGGCGGGCTTCCTGTGTCGGCCATCCTGGGCACGTGGCTGACCGCGCGAACTTTGTCGTCGTCCGCGAGAACGGCGAGTACGAGCTGTATCTCTCCCGGTTCGGCGCGGTGGGGATCGACCTCGACCTGCTGGCCGGACCGACGGAAGCGCTCTCGATGGTCCAGCGGCTGAGAGTCGACGACTGGTGGCTGGACGAGGTGCACTGCCAGGGGGCGGCGCTGATCGACCTCGGTCGCAGGGTACTGCTGGTGTTCGCCTGGGAGGGGGCGAGTGTCGTGATGCGCCACAGGGCTGCGGCCCTGGAGCTGTTGCGAGAGGCCTGGGCGGGTTGGGATGTGCGGTGGTCGTACGACGGTCCCGCGGAGTTGCGGAGCTACCTGGGGCTGGATCCTGAGTTCGTACGCGACCGCGGCCACGGTGTTCTCGCCGGAGAGTTGCTGGAACCGGATCCGGAGGACCTGGCCGACCCCGAGCCGATGGTCGCGGTGGTGACGGTCGGGTCGGACCGCTGCTATGTGGTGGCGAACGTTGCCGACCATCCGATCCGGGAGGGGATTTCGCTTCTCGACCGGCTGGACGGCGGTCCGGAGCAGGCGGTGTGTCGTATGCCGGCGGAAGCCGGGGTCCATGTCGATCCGGTTCGGCGCCGGGTGGGCTGGTGGGTGCTCGGGGCGTCGGCCGAGGCGTACGAGATGCCGCAGCGATGGCCGGGCTGGACGGTGGAGTTCTGGCAGGACCGCTGGGAGGAACACGTCCGACGGTCCGGCGGCCGGTTCCGGCCGCCGCCGGTCGACCGCGACCGCGCGCTGGCAGAGATCCGGGCGGCGGTCGCACATCGCCGGGAGACCCGGACGCGTCCGTAGGCGGGCTGCGTCGAGCGCAATGCCCGCGAGCGCGGGACCAACGAGCAGATCGTGAACAGGGCCGGCGGACTACCGGCGCTCGACTTCGGCTGACCCTGACCGATCACTGCGGCCGGGCGATCCTTCGGTCGCCGGGCCGCAATAGTGCGTCATGAGTCGTGTGATGCCTCCGGGGCGGGGAGTCGCTCGGTGTCGGCGCCGAAGGGGAGGAAGACGGTGCGGCTGGCGAGGAGCCAGGCGCCGTCGATCTTGCGGAAGGTGTCCTCGTAGTGGCCGACATTGGCCGGAAGCCTGGGCTCGATGATTCCGCCCGCGTAGCCGTCGACCCGGTACGTCGTCAGGTACGAAACGGCCCGCGCCGTCGTCTCGGACTCCACCGTGACCAGGATGTTTGTCATCAGACGACGTGACAGCCTGTCCGCCGGGCGGGAGGCGAAGTAACAGCGCAGGGCCTCGCGTCCCTCGATGCGCCGGTCCCCGTACGGCCAGTGCCAGAAGCCGTCCGAGGTGAACAGCTCGGCCACCGAGCTCGGGTCACCGAGGTCGAGGCGGTGGATGAAGTCCACGATGATGCGCTCGCAGGCACGTTCCGCGAGCATCCGCTCGACCTGGGGAATGATCTTGTCGTCCATGCCCCTTTCTATCAGCACTAACAGGCTCCAGGGCAACGAGTTTTCCGCATCAGCCCTGGCAGAGAGCGCTCTTCGCTCCCCACCCTCTCCAGTCGATCAGCCGCATCACCCTCAGCGGATCACTGTCCCAGGCCTGAGCCCTGTTCGATTCCCAACCGTGGCTAATGCTGCTCGGAGGCTTGAAAACAGGTACCGAGTACACCTCGGCCAGGGTGCAGCAGTCGTCCTCCCCGTCCAGGAGGTCATCGACGAGCGCATCGACGCCCTCCAGGGTGGTGATGACGACCGGCGCCTTCCCGTGGCCCTTCCGGTACCTGGCTTCGACGCCCTTCGTCGGCATTCGTTCGTCCATGGTGCTTTGTTCCTTCCGTACGCCTTGCTCCGCCGGCCACCGCGACAACCCGGGGCCGGCCGGTGCACTCGGCCGCACTCGCCTGTCGCACCCCGGCCCCGCCCGCGCCCTCGCCGCTGCGCGGGCCGCCCCGGTCCGCTCGTAGGTCTCCCCGGGCGGGAAGGGCTCGGGTGACGGTGCGGGCGCGTACCGTGGGATCCGGAGCGTGCGGAGAGCCGGGGAGGCGGACGTTGCGCACTGTCGGGCGGGCGGCCTGGTACACGATACTGGCGGCGCTGTTGGGGGGAGCGGTGTTCTTCGGCACCCGCAGACTGGCGGACTTCGCCCACCGCACCCACCTTCAGGTGGCCGTCCCGGTGCTGGTGGTCCTGGTCCTGTGGGCCGTCTTCCTCACCTGGTGGGTGCGGCGCGACGACCCGGCCGCGTGGATGGCGGCGCTCGCCGCCCTCGCCACGGGCATGCTGTTCCTCCACATCGCCCTGCTGGACGCCCGGTCGCTGCGCGAGCGCGGTGTGGAGCAGCACTCCCGAATAGCCAAGGTGACCACGAAGTTCAACGCCGACGACACCTCCTACCAGGTCTACACGCTGGAAGCCCTGGACGGTCCGCCGATCAACGGGACGGCCACCGGAAGCTTCGGCGGGTCGAAGGAGGTCGGCGAGACCGTCACCGTCACCACCGACCCGTCCGGCCAGGTCGCCCCGCAACTGGGCAAGCGCCCGAGCGCCGCCGAGCAGCTGTGGATGGGCCGGGTCGACACCGCCCTCGCAGTCCTCCTGGTTCCGGTGCTGGTCGGTTGGACGGTCGAGCGCACCAAGAAGAAGCGCCCCGCCCGGCCCCGTGGTTGACGCGCCGACGCTCGTGGGCGCCGTCCACGGCGTCTCTTCCCCCTGGGAGCCCGTCAGGGGACGGCCGTCGCCGACACCGGCGGGATCAGCACCACCGGCGTGTTCACCGACGACCTTTCCGACGTCCTGTCCGACGGCCTCGACGGTGCCTCCGTCGTACCCGGATCCGTCACCGCCGGCGCGAGCATCACGGCACCGTCCTGACCTGGTCCGGGCGGCCGGGCGTGCCCGACGAGGTGTTCGGGCGCCGAGGGCCGCACGCTGATCGCCCGACGGTCCCGCAGGTACCGACGCACCGCTTCCGCCGTACCCCGCACAGCCCTGGGCACGTGGGCTCCGGGCGCCGTCGCGAACACAGCAACAGGGCCGGGGGGCGGACTATCGTGTCCGGTTCGGGTGCCGGCCGCCTCGCGCGGCAGGAGGAGCGGTCGTTCGGCGGGGGGCGTGCATGCTGAAGGGACTGGCCCAGTGGGGCCAAGAGCTCTACTGGACGAGGATCGGGGACCAGCGCCTCGGCCTGGCCCCGCCGGGCAGCAGGGACCCGGGCCTGCTGCGCAGTGGGTCCACCCCCTGCCTGTTGACGGTCCTGCGGCTGGCGGCGCACCAGGAGCGCGGCAGGAGGAGCGATTCGGACCTGGCGGCGGCGCTGGTGCGTGCGGGTCGCCTTGCCCTGGCGGTCGAGCTGGTTCGCTCGGGCGCCGGTCGGTCCGGGCCGGAGGAGGATCTCGTCCACCTGGTGCGGACGGCGGGCGAGGCCGGGGATCTGGACGGTGCGCGGGCGCTCGCCGAGTCGCTGACCGACCGCGCACTGCGGGACAGCGCCCTGGTCGCCCGCATCCCGGCGGTGGCACGCGCCGGTGACCACGAGGGTGCCGCCGGCCTGGCGCGGACGGTCCGCTACCCGCACAACTGGCCGCGTGCCTGGGCCGGGCTGGCGAAGGCGGTGGCGGACGGCGGTGACCTCCCGGCCGCACTCGGGTACGCCGCCAGAGCCGTCGAGTGCGCCGGCGCCGGCGCTGGCGCGGAGTCGGGGCGCGTGCTCGTGACGGCGATGGAGATCGCGTATGCCGCCGGCGACCATGTTCTGGCGGGCGTGTTCGCCGACCGTGTGGAGGAGCTCGTCCGCCGCGAGGGCCGCAAGGGTACCGGGCAGCGCGCGTTCCTCGTCGCGGTGCTGGCCTTCGAGGCCCGCAACGGCGACCTGGACCGGCTCGACGCCGTGCTGCGCAGCGTGGCCCGTGCCGCCGCCGCGAAGGCGGCCGAGGAGGCCGAGGCCGCGGCGGCGGGGTCGCGGGAGCGTGACGCCGACCCCGATGTCCTGTGCCTCACGATCCGCGCCCGGCCCAGCCCGCACTTCGACGCGAGGATCGTGCCCGAGCTGCTGGAGGCCGTCGCCGAGAGCGCCGACCGGGACGTGGCTCTCGCCCTGGCCGACCGGGCCGAGGAACTGCTCCGCCCCGACGCCGGCTTCGAGGGCTTCGAGGGCTTCGCGCTGCGGGAGGCCGTGACCTTGCTGCTGGCCCGGCACGGGCAGGTCGAGCGGGCCACGGCGCTCGCCGACCGGATCGTCGATCCCGATCTGCGGGCGGCGCGGAAGGCCGGAGTCGTCGAGGCGCTGGCCCGGTCCGGGGACACGGACCGGGCCGAGGCCCTCGCTCATGCCCTGGCCGACCGCCGGGCGCGGAGCCGGGCCTTGATGGCGGTCGTCGGCGAGCTGGCCCGGCGCGGCGACACAGCCCGGGCCGAGGCTCTCGTCCCCGCGATTCCCGACCGCTGGGGGCGGGGCGAGGCACTCGCCGACGTCGTCGGTGCGCTGGCCCGCCAGGGTGAGCCGGAGCGGGCCGAGGACCTGGCCCACACGATCCCCCACGGCCGGGCGCGGGCGCGGGCCCTGGCCGCCCTGGTGGAACGGTCGGAGCCCGCCCGCGCCCGCAGGCTGGCCGCCCGGGCCGTGTTCCTCGGCGGCTGGGCGACGGTCCTCGACGACCTGGAGGAGATCGCCCCCGGTGGGATCGTGGCCATCGCCGACGAGGTGATGAGCCGGCGGAGGGCACGCACTCCCGGCACGGGGGGAGGTGCAACGGCGGGGACGGCCCCCGTGCCCCCGGGCCGTCGGCCGTGACTCGGGGCTGAGAGCGGCGCGGGAACGGACGAGACGGGGCCGACGCCCGTACGGGAGCGGCGCAGGAGCGGGACCCGCCTTCGGCGGTGCACTTCCGAGCCTGGTGCCCGGCGGGGTGGTTCGACAGGACGTTCCGGTGGCGAACCTGACCCGGATCCTGACGATGACCCGCACCAACTTCCGCGCGGCCGACCCGGTCGAGCGGTGGACCGCGCGTGCAGCCTGGGCAGTGCTGACCGCGACGGCCTGGCCGGCGGTGATGTTCACGACCGTTTTCGGAGCCGAGGTCGCCGGGGCTCCCATGGGTGTCGTGACGTGGTCGGCGATCGTCCTCTCTCCGGCGGTCCCGCTCGTCTCGTGGATCGCCGTCACCTCCGAACCCGGCGGACGCCCCGGCGCGCCGGCCCTGACCGTCGTCCTCCTGCTGGCGGCCGTCCTGCTCGTCGTCGCCTTCGTCTGAGCCGAGGACCCGGGAACCCTGCCGGGCCGGCGTGTTCGAGGACGCGCTCAACGCACGGCGGACTCCTCAGCGTTCCGTGGCGGACGAGCCCCGCCACGCCACCGCGGCCGCCCCGGCGCCCAGGGCGGTGCACAGCGGCGAGTAGTACCGCAGGTTCTGCCGCCGGAACCGCTCCGTACGCTCGCTGACCCGTCCGAACACCACCGGCCCGGCCACACCGCGCGCCAGCAGCACCCCGGCGACCGCCAGGACCCCGGCCCGCCGCACCGCCGGCGGCCCGACCCGCGGCAGCACCCGCGCCTCCGCTCCCACCAGGTACGACGCCGCCCCCAGCAGCCCCGCCACCGCCAGGCACGCCCCGGCCGGCGGTACGCCGTCCCCCGTCCCCACCACGACGTCCGCGAACTCCTCCGGCGTCCGCAACGGCCACGGCGTCACCACCCACACGGCGTGCAGCGCCCCCACCGCCGCCAACGCCGCCGACACCGCACCTCCGACGACGCGCACCGGATCAGCCATGTTCGAACCCCTCCCGCAGCCGTTCATGCTTCTCCCACCGTACGGGTGCCAACACCCGACCCGGCGGCCGCCGTCGGGCTTGATCACTCAGCCGGTGCGGAGGTGCTCCCCCGTGCCGGGGCCTGGCCGCAGTCGGCGCGGGCCAGGGGGATTCAGTCGAATACGCGTTCGTTGCGGCGTGGCGTCAGCCCTGGGGATACAACATTCGCAGAGCGGTCACTCACGGTTGGGTGGCCATGCACGGAAGGTGCTGCGCATGAGGTCACCGGCGGATGTTCACGGCGTCACGGGTACGAGGAAGGGGCGGGCCGGGCTGCGCAGGCTGGTCGCCGGAACGGCGGCGATGCTGACTGCCTCGGCGGCCCTGCTGGGGGTCCAGGCCGTACCGGCATCGGCCATCTCGGGCGGCCACCTCGTCACCAGCTCCACCGCCTATCCCTACCAGGTCGCTGTTCTGGGGCCGGTGCAACTCTGCGGTGGGTCGCTCGTCACGCCGCGCTGGGTCCTGACCTCGGCCAGTTGCGTCACCGGCCTCCTTCCGGCCGACGTCGAAGTCCGCGCCGGGTCGGACATGTACTACGCGGGGGGAGTCACCGCCGCGGTGACCCAGGTGGTGATCCACCCCAACTACAACCCGGCCACCTTCGACGCGAATCTCGCCCTGCTCGAACTGGCCTCCCCGCTCACCACGAGCAGCAGCATCAAGCCGGTTCCGCTCGCGAACGCGCTCCCCGCAGCCGGCACAGTCGCCGAGATCACCGGCTGGGGAGCCGAAAACCCTGCCCTCGAGCTTCCCCCCACGCTGAAGGCTGCCGAGCTGACGATGTTCTCTCAGTCGAACTGCCAGAAGTACAAGAACGGACGCCTCACTTCGGGCATGTTCTGCGCCGGCGACCCGACCGGGGTCACTGACACGTGTCCGGAGGACGGCGGGGACCCGCTGGTCCACAACGGCGCCCTGATCGGCGTCTACTCGTGGGGCGGGGCCTGCGGCTTGGCCGCTCCGAACCCCTCGTCCCCCGTCTTCACGAACGTGGTCACGTACGCCTCCTGGATCAACACCGCCACGAACTGAACGGGAGGAGGGAACCGCCGTAGCGAGTGACGACCAGGACTGTCCAGCCGGTCCAGATCCATGAGAGCACGGCGGGGCTGTCACCGACCGGACTGTCCGGCAACGCGCAATAGAGAAATTCCATGGGGCACCGCTTCGGAGCACCGGTTCCATCACTGTGACCGCAGGCCAGGGCCCCACCTACGGGCCCACCCGCCTCACCCTCTGAACGCCCTGGCGTGCCTGGGGGCGGCAAGGAGCAGAGGGTGAGCACGGGTGGGCCAGGGCCGTCAGGCGGGCGGCCAGCCGTGGTGGGCCAGGCCGCCGGGGTCGGTGAGGGCGCCGCGGATGCCGGCGGCGGGGTACGGGATCAGGTCGTCGGGCAGGCCGTCCTCGGTGAACCAGCGCAGGTCCAGGCACTTCTCCGGTTCGCGGTTGACCGGCTCCCCCTCCCACTCGGCGGCGAGGTAGAACAGCCCGAGGCGCAGGGTCGCCGGGTCCTGGTGGTGCAGGACGGTGTAGGCGAGGCGCAGCCGGGCCGGGTCGGTGGTGATCCCGGTCTCCTCCTCCAGTTCGCGGGCGGCGCCGTGGGCCGGCTTCTCGCCGGGGTCGAGCTTGCCGCTGGGGGCGTGCCACTGGCCGTAGCCGTAGGGGCCGCCGCGCTGGGACAGCAGGATCTTGCCGTCCGGGGTGCGCAGGACGACGTGGACGTCCACCACCGGGAGCGGGACGGCCGCGGTGGCGGGGCTGGTGTTGCTGGTGCTCATGTTCTCTCTAACTCCCGTACGGGATTTTGGTGTTGATCGTCGGGGGCGGGACCGCCTCCAGGATGGCCTGTGCGGTCTGCTCGGGGGTCAGGTGGGTGGTGTCCACGGTGTGGAGCCGGTAGCCGAGCCGTTCGAGCACGGGGATGGCCTCCTGGTAGAGCCGCAGCTCGCGGGCGGTGGCGGCGGCGTCGAGTTCGAAGCGGTGCCGGGTGCCGCGGTGGGCGAGGCGGCGCTGCACGGTGTCGGGGTCGGCGGTGAGGAGGACCGCGAGGTCGGGGACGTCCGCGCCCTCGTTGACGGTGAGGAGGAAGTCGGTGTCGACGCCGTCGGCGCGCTGGAGGACGAGGGTGGAGGGCAGGTAGCGGTCCAGCAGCACGGTGGTGCCGGCGGCGCGGCGGGGGCGGACGTCGGTGTCGAGCTGGTGGAGGCGGTCGGCGGCGACGGCCAGGGCGAGGGCGCGGCCGCGCATCGTCGCGGCGCTCGCGCGCACGGCCTGGCCGTAGGGGGTGGCGGAGGGGCCGGTGGCGGTGTGGACGGTGTGTCCGGCCTCCCGCAGGACGCGGGCGGTGGCGGCGACGGCGGTGGACTTGCCCAGGCCGCTGGGCCCGTCCACGGTGAGCAGCAGGCCGTTCACGCGGTCACCTCCCGGCGGGCCGCGGCGGCGTTGCGGTGGTGCTGTTCGCGGGAGATGTCGGCGAGCCAGTCGTACAGCCGGGTGAGGGGGACGTCGCCGAACTGCTGGCCGGTGGCGAAGTTGAACTCGTCGCGGCCGCGCATCGCCTCGTCGGCGCCGTGCCCGGTGAGGTCGACGTCCCGATAGGTCTGCAGGGCCTCGGGGTCCCAGCCCTGCCGGACGAGGTCGGCGAAGACGGGCGAGCCGGGGTAGGGGCGGAAGGTGAACGCGGAGGCTCGGAAGGTGCCGGGCAGGCGGTCGGACAGGGCCCAGAGTGCGCGGATGTGGGCGAGGGTGGCGAGGGCGTCGTCCCTGGTCTCGCCGGGGTAGCCGAGGATGAAGTACCCCTTCACGCCGATGCCCTTCTCCAGCAGCCGGCGGGTGACGGTGAGGGTCATCGCGGGGGTGATCCGCTTGTCCATCGCCTCCAGGACCCGGGCGGAGCCGGATTCGATGCCCAGCGCGACCTCGCGCAGTCCGTTGGCGCGCAGCCGCTCCAGCACGGTGTCGCTCTCGCGGTCGAGGACGTTGATGCGCCCGGTGGCGTCCCACACGTACCTCTCGCCGACGCGCTCGGCGGCGAAGGCGTCCAGGGCGGGGTGGATGACGCGGCGGGCGCCGAGGAAGAGGTCGTCCACCGCGCGGAAGGCCGTGCAGCCGAAGTCGGCGTCGAGCCGGTGCATCTCGGCGATGACGTCCTCGGGGGCGCGGGTGCGGATGCTGACCTCGGGGTTCATGGAGGCGGCGGCGCCGCAGAACCCGCACTCGTAGGGGCAGCCGCGCGAGCACACCAGGTTGGCCTCGATGCGGCCGTCGGCGGCCCGGTACGGGTCCTGGGTGAGGAAGCGGCGGTCGACGGCGAGGGCGTCGATGTCCGGGGCGAGCCAGCGGGTGGTGTCGCCGCGTCGCGGGATGCCGCAGGCGGTGGTGCCGAGCAGGCGGTCGCGCCACATCACCTTCGGCAGTTCGCGGCGCCGGTGGACGTCCCCGAGCAGGGCGGTGACCCGGGTCTCGCCCTCGCCGATCACCAGGGCCTCCAGACGGGCGAAGCGCGGGTCGGCCAGGACGCGCCGCGGGTCGGCCTTGGCGTGGTGGCCGCCGGCCATCAGCGCGATCTCCGGGTCCAGGGCGGCGGCGATCCGCGCCGTCAGCTCGTACGTCGGGGCGAGGAGGTTGAACGCGGCCCAGCGCGGCCGCAGCGCGTTGACGAGGTCGGCGGTGCGCCGGATGCCGAGTCCGTGGGCCTCGGCGTCCAGGATCCCGACGTTGAAGCCGTGCGCGGCGGCGTGGGTGGCGATGTAGCCCATGCCGAGGACCGGCAGCGTGTAGTCGTTGACGCGCGGGCGCAGGCCGTAGTCGCGCAGCGGGGCGTTGACGAACAGGCAGTCGAGGGCGCGGTCCGGGTCGGCCCCGGCGACCAGGTCATGGGTGGTGCGGGTCTGTTCCTCCGAGCTGATCGGTGCGGGCATGGGCCCCCCAGGTGAGTGTCGACAGAGTGAGGGTGTGCAGGTGGCGCGGTGCGTTGCCGGCCAGGTGGTGCCAGTGCGCGCCGAACAGGGCCTCGGTCTTCTTCGGTTTGTCGGCGGCGGGCCAGGGGTGGTCGGGGGCGATCCGGGCGGCCCAGGTGCGGACCGCGAGGTCGGCGTGCGGGTACACGGAGAAGTCGCCGGTGAAGTCGGCGGCCGCCGCGGCCGCCGTCCAGGGCCCGATCCGCGGCACGCCGACGAGCTCGGCGGCCAGGGCCGGGGCCTCCAGCTGCTCCCAGCGGGTGCGGTGCTCCAGGTAGGCGCCGGCGGCCGCGCGCAGAGCGGTGCGGTGGAACGTCGTTCCGACGGCGGCGAACTGCTCGTCGGTCAGGGTGAGGACGGTCTCGGGCGTCGGCGCGGTGCGGAGGGCGCGGCCGGGGCCGCTGTCGGGGCCGTTGCCGGGGGCGGGGGCGGGCAGTTCGGTGCCGTGGGCCGCGCACCAGCCGCGGTAGAGGCGGCGGGCCTGGTCGGCGCGGACGACCTGGCGCAGGACCGCGGTGGTGATCGCGTCCCACAGCCACGGGTTGGCCACGCGCACGCTCGGCCCGAGACCGCGCAGGCCGGTGAGGAGGGCGGCCGGGACGGTGTCGGGCAGCGACGTCGGGTCGGTGGTGACAAGGGTGGGCTTGGTGTCCTCCGTGCCGTCCACGCAGGCCAGGTCGAGGCCGTCGGGGGTGAGGGTGGCCAGCCACTGGCCGTCGGCGGTGCGCAGGGGGCGCTGCCGGTGACCGGTGGCGGTGTTCTCCTGCCAGGCTGGGTGATCGGTCGTCAGGACGGTGTGCACGGGGAGCTCCTTGCCTCGGGTGCCGCGACGGGTCGCCCCAGCTTGCCAACTCCGGGCGGCCGCCGGGGCCGGTTCGGCCGGGATCCCGCCGGTGCCGCAGCGCCGGAGTGCCGGGGTTGCGGGGCCAGGGCCGGTCAGCGTTGTGCGGGCGGGAGGTCGATCACGCCGGCGGCGGCGAGGCTCCCGTAGAGCGCGTGGTGCTCGGCGTCGGTCATCCGGCGCGAGTGCACCGGTTCCCCGCCGTCGACGGGCGCGGGCCAGGCGGAGACCGGCGGGATCAGGTCGGCGGCGGCGTGGGCGGCGGCGCTGTAGGGACCGCGCAGCATGAGGGTGGTGGTGCCGGGCAGCATGACGGCCCGGTGCACGAGTGCGGGCGCGAGGGTGTAGGCGCTGCCGGGGAGTTCGGTGGTGGTGATGGCCGGGCGCAGGTCGCGGGAGGTGAACGGGCCGTCGGCGCGGTCATCGGTACGGCCGTCGGTACGAGGAAGACGGTGTGGAGGTAGCCGCCGGTCAGGACCCGGGCGGTGAACGGGTAGGCGTGGTCGTCGGGAGCAGTTGGTTGCCGGGGCGGGGGTTGGTGTTGAGGCGGATCTCGTACCCGAGGCCGTCCGCCGCGGACAGGACGAGCCGGTCCAGCAGCAGGGTGTTGCGGGAGGCCTCGTACCGTTCCGGGGCGAGGACGGTGGTGGTGACCAGGTAGGACAGGCGGACGCGGTCGGCGGCGAGACGGCGGAGGACGCCGGACTGGGCGTGGATCCGCGGCAGGTCGGCGGCGCGCAGGTCGGGGATGTCCTCCAGCCGGGTTTCGGCGGTCCGGGCCGCACCGGCCGGGCGGGGTTCGGTGAGGCGCGCGCGGGCGTCGACGGCGGCGGCCCGGTACGCGTCCGGGGTCAGCGGCGCGCTGCCCGGGACCAGCGCGTGCGTCGTGATGAGCTGCGCGCTGTCGGGGAACCCCGTGAGCCGGGTCGTGGCACCGGAGTGGAGGAGGCAGGTCTGCCCGGGGGCCAGGGAGCGCAGGTACTGCGGCCGGTCGTGGTCGATGTCGTCCCGGTCGCGGTAGAGGGCGAGGCCCAGGGTGCCGACGAGCAGGAGGAGGGTGGTGGGGCGGTCGGCGGGCCGGGGCTCGGCGGGGGTGGTGCCGTCGGGCAGGCGCAGGTACCAGGCCGGTCGACCGTCGCGGGCAGCGGCGTCGTCAGTACGGCACGGGGCGGGTGGAGGAGCCTCATCCGGCAGGCCGTGTCCACCATCTGCGTCCAGGTCCGTGCCCGCAGCCGTCGCTTCAGCGAGTTCAGGTGCTCGCGCACCGCCTCGGCCGTCGTTCCCGTCGTCCCCGTCGTTGTCCCCAGGGCGTCCTGACGTTCGGGCACGGCGCTGACGGCGGCCGCGATCTCGATCGCATTCAGGTCGGTGACCAGGTGGCTCAGCGCCAGAGCCTCGGGCCCGGTGATCTCCTCGGTGATGTGGTGGCCGCACCGCAGGACCAGGGGTTCGTGGACCTTCGGCAGCGGGCGGGCGTCCGTGCGGGAGGCCGTCATCGCGGCCCCCAGTTCCACGGGGCGGGGTGCGCGCCACGCAGGCACGCGAGGCGGTGGGCGGCCTGCCGACGGGCGCCGGCGTCGAGCCGGGCGCGGCGCACCGTGTCCATCACCGCGGTGAGGACAACGACATCGCGTACGACCTGGTAGCCGGACCAGGCGCCGATGTAGGGATGGTCCACGGCCTGGTCTTCGCGTTCGTAGGAGAGGTAGGTGTCGGCGTAGGTGCGGTGGTCCTCGCGGGGGCCGGTGAGCAGTTCGGAGCGCCAGCGGGCGGCGACGAGGTCCCACTCCCTGTGGCCGCGCGTCAGCGGGCGGCGCAGCAGGAGTCCGACGTGGGTGCCGTCGTCGTGGACAGGGGCCATGCCGAGGGCGCCGAGGACGACGCTGTCCGGTGTCGGCCAGTCGAGGTAGTCCCACTCCTCGCGCAGCCGGGCCGCGCGTTCGCGCAGGAAGCGGCGGGCGGTGTCGTCCAGCGGGGCGTCGTCCAGGCCGTCCAGCAGCCCGGCGAACGGGTCGTGCTCGCGCAGCCAGGGCGCGGACGCGGGGTCGATGCGGTGGGTGAGGGCCGTCACCCACGCGGACAGGGACGTGTCGGGGCTCCGCTGCCCCGGGTCCGGCCAGAAGGTGACGGCCCGGCCCTCGGCGCACGCGCGGACGTCCCTGTACCAGGGGGATGTGACGGCGACCCGGTGGTCCCGGAGGAACTGTGCGCCCTTGATCAGGGCCCAGGCCTCGTCCGGGTCCGGGTGCACGATGGCGAGCGCGCGCGAGGCGGGCGGCGACCACAGGTGGTTCGGGCTGTCGCTGACCAGCTCGGCCCGCCCGGCGTCGTCGGCGGTGGCCACGCAGGCCTGCGTCAGAGCCTCGAAGGAGGCGGCGACGTCCAGCCTGCGGGCCGGGGTGGTGGTCTTGAGCAGCGTTCTGGTGCGCGGTCCGACGCTCATGGCGCAGTCCTCGGGTACGGGGTGGACGGATGGACGGGAGGGGAATCTGCCGGGAGACCCCCGACCTCGCGGTGTGTGTGTGCGGGCCCGGCCGGGCTCCCAAGGCCGGGCCCGCACACCGGGTGGCACCGTCTGCGGGAACGGCGCCACCCGGAACCGCAGGACCCACCCCTCGTACGGGGCCCTGCGGGTGTCCGGGCCCGCCCCCTCCCGGAGGGAGCGAGGGAAGCGGCCCTGGACGCGGTGAGCGTGCGCGCCCCGTGCGGGCGGGACGGTGCTCTTCCGCCACCCGCCGCCGTGTTGCTCCCGGGGCGGGTGTTCCGGAGTCCGGTGGCACCTGGGTGTGAGGCAGCAGGTGCTACCGGAGGCCTACGAGGTGCCGGTCACGCCGGTATTCGGTCGAGCGCCGGCTGCCCGGGCAGCCGGCCCACGGCGGGCCGAGGCCGGAACTCCCGCACGAGCGCGTCCGTGCGCGGCGCCGCGGCCCGCAGGCCGACCTGCTCGCCCATGGTGGCTGCCGGACGCACTTGCTCGGGAAGCCCGATCTCGGCCCAGATTTCCTTGCCACCCTCGGGGAGCTCTTCGACGCCGAACCGGGACACGACCGCCGTGACCAGCATCAGCCCGCGGCCGCAGGTCGCCTCGTCGGTGGCCGACCGGTACTCGGGGCGGCCGAGCCCCGGGTCGGTCACGGACACCCGCAGCACACCCGTGTCGTACCGCAGGCAGGCGGTCAGCATCACGTCCGGCCGCTCGCCGCCGCAGCCGTGCATGACGGCGTTCGTGCCGAGTTCGCTCAGCACGAGCTGCACATCGTCCAGTACGGCGTCCTGCTGCCAGCTGTCCAAGCCGAGCGTCGGCAGCACCGCCTTCGCCCAGCGGCGGAGATCGCCGATCCGCTCCCGTTCGGCAGGGAACTCGATGTCGGCCATGAGGCGGGTGTCCGGCCCCCGGGCCTCGTCGGTGGAACCTTCACTGCTTGCGGCATACACGGCATACCTCCGCTGGGAGCCACCCGTCGAGGCTCTCGGCAGGTGTTCGGGGAAGCGGTCAACCGACCGCACGACGCGGCAAGGTGTCTCGCTCGCCGTCGTTCTACGCGTGCTCGGGCATCACGGCCGCCGCTCACTCACCGAAGGCGAGTCCCTGCGGTCCGTGACATTGAGCATGGCGGCTGACCCAGCGTCAGTGCAAGCCCATCCATGAAATTTGTGAATTCTCATTTGGTGATGAGAGTTGCCGCTCCATCGAACAGGGAGCTGCTGGCGACCCACTCGACTGACGGGGCACACTGGCCACCCAGGCCTGGATAGCGAGAATTGGGGGTACCCATGGCGGAAGCCACGGTTCGGCAGCGCCAACTCGGCCGCCAGCTCCGTACGATCAGAGAGACGCGTCACCTCACGCTGGAGGACGTCGAGCAGGCCACGGGCATCACCAGCGCGAAGTTGTCACGGATAGAGCTGGCCAGGTCGGCTGCCAAGCCGGCCGATGTCCGGGTGCTGGCTCAGATGTACGAGTGCGACGAGCAGCTTGTCGAGTCGCTTGTGGCAGTCGCCCGGGATGGGAAGAAGCGCGGATGGTGGCTCAACTACGGGGAGGTCCTGTCGCCATGGCTGGCCGACCAGATCAGCCTTGAGGAAGACGCCACCACGTTCCGGACCTACCAGGTACAGCTCATCCCGGGCCTGTTCCAGACGGCGGGCTACGCTCGCGCGGTCCACACGCGGCTGGCGATCGGGGCGACTTCGGAGGACGTGGAGGCGCGCGTCCGGATCCGAAGGGAACGTCAGGCCATCCTCACCCAGCCCAAGCCGGTGGAGATGCAGGCGGTCATCCACGAGACAGCGATTCGCAGTCTGGTCGGGGGCGCTCAGACGATGCGCGAACAGTTGGAGAAGCTGCTTGAGCTCGCGGTGCTTCCCAACATCACCATCCAGGTGATGCCGTCGGAGACCGGTGTCCACCAGGGCATGAACGGCCCATTCTCCGTCCTCGGCTTCCCCAACGGCAATCTCGACGTCGTGCTGCTCGAGGGGCTGCTGACCAGTGAGTGGGTCGAGGAACCCGAGCGCGTCACCGTCTTCGACCGAGCGTTCCGCGACATCGTCGCCGAGGCCTGGTCACTCGACCAGTCGCTCGAGTTCATCACCGCACAGAAAGACAGGCTGAAGTGACATTCGTCCCCAACTCCACCACCCTGACGGTCAGGTGGAAGAAGAGCACTCACAGCGGCGGCAACGGCGACTGCCTTGAGATGGCCACCAGCGGAGACATCCGATACGTACGCGACTCGAAGGACCCCGCAGGCCCCGCGCTGGCCTTCAGCGCTGCAGCCCACAGCTCCTTCATCGCTGCCGCAGCAACCGGCATGTTCGACTTCGATCTCATCTGACCCGTGCGACACCATGGTCCGGCGCACTTCCCGCGCCGGACCATGGTGCCGTTCCACCCATGGCCGCAGCCGACGAACAGCCCCGGCCCGAGCAGTTGGCGAACTGCGGCCAGAACGGTCCTCTCCTTGTCCGGCGCGATCCCGTGTTCGTCCCAACGCTGCTGCGGGACTTCAGGTTCGTGAAGCTACTGCACGAGTTCTCCGGCATCACGCTCACCGGGCCGAAGGCAGGCCGCCGCATCGGGCTGATGGCGGACGCGTTCGGTACGTACTTCCTCACCCACTCGCGCGGCGAAGTCCTCAACGCCAAGCGGATGCTGGGCTCCGAGAAGTCCTACTACCAAGGCGGAGCCGCCGGACCTCGTGAAGCCGGACGCATCGAACCGATCGCCGTGTGACGGGGCCTTCGCCCTGGTGAGCGTGGTCGCCGCGGGACGAGCGGACCTCGTCCCGCGGCGACCACGTCGCGTTGCGGGGCCAACCGTACAGTCGGTGTTCAATTGTGATTGAATATGTGGCTTTTGGAGCAGTCATGAGCAGATCCTCGCCTCCGGGGTCTTGACGCCCGCCCGGACGGCAGGCTTTCCTGTGACCCGAACGTTCGATTGCGGTGGCTTCTGTTTGTATGTGTTGATACTCGCCCCCTGGGCGGGAAGCACCTCCGACCTGCCGTCAGAAGCCGGTCGACCGGCGGCACTTCACTCCGCCCCACTCTCGGGCCCCCGGCGACCTGGAAATCTCCCGTCCCGTCACAGTGGAGCTCCCCCATGCCCCTTGCCGCACCACAAAGGCTTCGACGATCCCTGACCGCGGCGACGACCGCGCTCACCCTCCTCGCCGGCGGAGGCGCGCTCGCCGCCATGGCCGCCGTCGGCCTCGACGTCGCCACCGCACCCCCGGCGGCCGCGGTGGAGAACACCCTGGCCCGCACCCCGCAGATGGGCTTCAACAACTGGAACTCCACCCACTGCCGGGCCGAGTTCGACGAGTCGATGGTCAAGGGCATCGCCGACCTCTTCGTCTCCCAGGGCCTCAAGGAGGCCGGCTACACCTACGTCAACCTGGACGACTGCTGGGCACTGCCGGTCCGTGACGCCGCCGGCAACCTGGTGCCCGATCCGGTGCGCTTCCCGAACGGCATCAAGGCGGTCGCCGACTACGTCCACTCCAAGGGCCTGAAGTTCGGCCTGTACTCCAGCGCCGGCACCTCGACCTGCGACGTACCGGGCTTCCCCGGAGGCCTCGGCCACGAGCAGCAGGACGCGAACCAGTGGGCCTCCTGGGGCGTCGACTACCTCAAGTACGACAACTGCAACAACCTGGGACTGGACGCCAAGCAGCGCTACACGGCGATGGGTGAGGCCCTGAAGGCCACCGGCCGCCCGATCCTGTACAGCATTTGCGAGTGGGGCAGCAACCAGCCCTGGACCTGGGCCGAACCGCTCGGCAACTCCTGGCGCACCACCGGCGACATCTCCGACTCCTGGTCCAGCATGATCGCCATCGCGCACGCCAACCAGGCGCTCGCGCCGTACGCCGGGCCCGGGCACTGGAACGACCCGGACATGCTGGAGGTCGGCAACGGCGGCATGACCGACACCGAGTACCGCACCCACTTCAGCCTCTGGGCCGAGATGTCCGCCCCGCTGCTGATCGGCAGCGACCTGCGCACCGCGAGCCCGGCCACCCTCACGATCCTGAAGAACACCGACGTCATCGCCGTCGACCAGGACCCGCTCGGCGCCCAGGGAACCGTCATCGCCGACTCCGACGGCCTGGTCGTCATGAGCAAGCCGCTCGCCGACGGAAGCCGCGCGATCACGCTGACCAACGAGACCACCGCCCCGCGGACCGTCAGCACCACCGCGGCGGCCGCCGGCATCGGCGGCGCGCACTCGTACACCGTCAAGGACCTCTGGTCGAAGGAGACCACCACCTCCCGTGGTGCGATCAGCGCCTCGGTGCCCTCCCACGGCACCGTGATGTACCGGGTCACCCCGCAGACCCCGACCCCGCTGCCCACCGGCCTCCTCCGGCTCGGCGACCTGGCCTGGACCTCGGCCAGCAACGGCTGGGGCCCGGTCGAGCGCGACCACAGCAACGGCGAGGCCGCCGCCGGCGACGGGCACCCCCTCACCATCGGCGGCACCACCTACGCCAAGGGCCTCGGCGTGCACGCCGCCTCCGACATTCGGTACCACCTCGGCGGCACCTGCCGGAACCTCACCGTGGACGTCGGAGTCGACGACGAGTCCGGCACCAACGGCTCGGCGGTCTTCCGGATCTACCGCGACCGGACCCTGGTCGCCGACAGCGGCGTCCGCCGCGGCACCGACGGGCCGCTGCGCCTGAGCGCGGACCTGACCGGCGGCGGCGACCTGCGCCTGCTGGTCACCGACGCCGGCGACGGCGACACCTTCGACCACGCCGACTGGGCGGACCCCCGCATCGCCTGCGGCACGGGCCCGAGCACCGGCGCCCACGCCCTCAGCGACCTGGCCTGGTCCAGCGCCAGCAACGGCTGGGGCCCGGTCGAGCGCGACCAGAGCAACGGCGAGACGGCCGCCGGCGACGGGCACCCCCTCACCATCGGCGGCACCACCTACGCCAAGGGCCTCGGCGTGCACGCCCCCTCCGCCGTCAGCTACTACCTCGGCGGCACCTGCACCAACCTGAGCACCGACGTGGGCGTCGACGCCGAGTCGGGAATCCGCGGCTCCGTGGTGTTCCAGATCCTCGCGGACGGCGTCAAGGTCGCCGACAGCGGGACGCTGACCGGCACGAAGGCAGCCGTGCACCTCAGCGTCCCGCTCACCGGCGCCAACGAGCTCACCCTCCAGGTCACCGACGCCGGCGACGGCAACACCTCCGACCACGCCGACTGGGCGGCTCCCGTGCTCACCTGCACCTGAGCCGACCCGCCACCAGGCGCGGGGGGGGGGGGGGGGCGGCGGCCC
>NZ_JBHXEM010000155.1:0-18553 GCF_042724755.1 Kitasatospora sp. NPDC127067
CCCAGGACCCGCCGGGGGCGGCGTCGTCCGCAGGGGTGACGCACGGGCGGCGAAGGGGAGCGGCGACGGCCCGCCGGCGCTACGGGGGGTTGCCGTTGGCGGCGAGGCGGGCGCTCATGTCCGCGTGGGCGCGCTCGGAGCGGGTGTTGGCCGGGTCGTGGACGAGGCGCAGGTAGTCGTAGAGGATCCGCACGCACGCGTCGCGGGTGGAGCAGGGCGCGTCGGGGGCCAGGTCGAGGCCCCTGGTGATCTCCATCAGCCGGCCGTCGGCCGCGGCGTACACCGGGTGCCAGACGAGCCGCACCGCCGGGTCGAGCGCCATGACCACCCGCAGCTGCGGCACCTCCTGCGCGATCAGGACGCTCTCCGGGTCGTAGGCCCGCAGGAAGATGTGGACGGGGCCGCGGGCGCGGCTCACGAAGGCCTTGGACAGGACGTTCCACATCGGCGTCTTGAGCATCCAGTCCGGGGTCAGGGCCAGCCGGTCGACCACGCCGCCGAAGGCGGTGGCCTCCAGCGGGGTGTGGCCCTTGGCGAGGGCGTAGTCGCTGATCTCCCGGCCGCCCGACCACAGGGCCAGCGTCGGCGTGTCGATCTCCAGGTGGTCGCCGACGACCTTCACCAGCTCCTGGTACCAGCTGTTCGACGCGCGGTGGTCGCGCTGGTCCTGGCGTTCGGTGAACCGCGCCATGGCCTCGTCGTTGAGCCGTCCCTGGTCGGCGATCCCGCCGAGGACGAGCTGCCAGGCGATCTCCGTGACGTCCCCGGAGAAGCCCGCCCGGGCCATGTCCTCGCGGAACGTGCCCCACTCGCCGTGCCCGGTCGGGTCGGCGGCGTCGCGCCGTGCCTGCTCCCTGACCCCGGGGGCCTCCTGGCGCTGCAGCCGGCGCGTCACGGCCGCGTTGCCCACCGTCCGCTGGAGGGCGGCGAGTTCGGCCGGGTGCGGCGCCCTGCCGGGGGCGGCGGGCACCGCGGCCGGGCCCGGCGTCGTGCGCCTCCTCGGTGCGGCCCCGGGCACCGGCGGCACCGAGTGTGTCACGGCCTTGCGCACGCTTCCCGGCCCTCCCGTTTCGCCGTCCGGCCCCCGGCCGTCGAGACTACGGCCCCGGCGCGGGCGTCCACGAGGGCCGAAAGGGCAGAGCGGGGGCAGCGCCCGGGGGCGATGCCGACCCGTGGCCGCGCCCGGCCGTCCGGGTGGACGTAGGACCAAAAGCCGATGCCCCCGCGCCCCGCACCCCGGTGGAATGGCCGGATGGATCACGCGCCACACCACGAGCAGCCCCCCGCCGGCCTCACCGCCGGCCTCACCGCCGCCCAGCGGTCCGCCTACCTCGACCGCATCGCCCTCCCCGACCCCGGAGCGCCCTCCCCGCAGGCCCTCGCCCGGCTCCAGCTCGCGCACCTGCGCACCGTCCCGTTCGAGAACCTGAGCATCCACCTCGGCGAGGGCGTCGACCTCGACCCCGCCGCCCTGCGGACCAAGGTCGTGACCCGCCGCCGAGGCGGCTTCTGCTACGAACTCAACGGCTCCTTCGCCGAGTTGCTCACCTCACTCGGCTACCGGGTCAGCCTGCTGGCCGCCCGCGTCTTCGACGGCGAACGGCTCGGCCCGCCGCTCGACCACCTCGCCCTGCGGGTGGACCTCGACGAGCCGTGGCTGGTCGACGTCGGCTTCGGCCGCTTCAGCCGCCACCCGCTGCGCCTGGACGAGCGCGGCGAACAGGCCGACGCCGAGGGCGCGTTCACCCTCGTCCCGACCGGCGGGCACGGCGACCTGGACGTCCTGCTGGACGGCGCGCCGCAGTACCGCCTGGGCCCGCGCCCGTACGAACTCGCTGACTTCGCCCCGACCTGCTGGTGGCAGGCCACTTCGCCGCACTCCCACTTCACCCGCTCGACGACCTGCTCGCTGCCCACCGCGGACGGCGGCCGGGTGACCATCAGCGGCAACCGCCTGATCACCACCACCCCGGACGGCGGGCGCACCGAGCGGACGCTCGCCGACGACGAGGCCCTCGCCGCCTACCGCACCCGCTTCGGGATCGCGCTGGACCGACTCCCGGCCCTGCCGGTCCTGCCGGTCTCCTCGGGCTGAGCGCTCGGCGGCCGCTGAGCGCTCAGCAGGAACAGGCCGCGGCCGGCCCCGCCCGCCCGCCGGCTCGGCGAGCCGACCGACCGAGCGGGACCGCCCCTCAGCCGTCGCCCTGCCCCGAGGGCCGAGGGCCGGTGATGCGGACCAGGTCCGGCCAGTACCGCGGCCCGTCGCTCTCGATCCGCCGCACGACGGGATCGATGGCGCCCAGGGTCGCACGGAGCCCGTCGACGACCTCCGCCAGCACCGTGTCGGCCTCGCCCGGCTGCTCCTCGCGGTCGCGGTCCATGACCTGCGCGCAGTGCTCCCCGGCCCGTCGGGTCTGCTCCAGCGCCGCCCACCACGGCCGGTCCAGGCCGGAGTCGGGGATGTGGAGGTGTCCCAGGGCGGTCCCGGCGGCGCGGTGGAGCGTGGTGCAGATCCCGGCGAAGCGGCTGCCGTCGAACCGCACCTGCTCGCCCGGATGCTCCCGCGCCGTCCGTTCGAGCACCTGGACCTCGTCGGAGAAGGCCTGGTACCCGTCGATGAGCGCCAGGATGTCCTGCTTACCACCGACCAGGTACCACATCAGCAGCTGGAAGACGCGCACCCGTTCGGACCGGGCGTCGGCCGGACGCTGCACCGCGAGCCCGCCCACCGAACCCGAACCCGAACCCGACGCCTGCACGGCGACGGGCCCCAGCGCCAGCGCCCCGACGAGGACCCCGGCGAGCACCGCCCGCCGGGGGCCGGAGCGCGCCACCCGGTCGGCGGTCTGCGGCCCGTCGCCCCGCCGCCGGACGAGCGCGAGCGGCAACCGCACCAGCGCCGCGGCCATCGCCGCCCCGAACAGCGCCGGCAGCACCGGGCCGGCCAGCACCTGCACCAGCGGCCAACTGCCCCGCGGCACCCACAGACAGCTGTCGCCCATGGTCCGCAACGGCCCGAGGCAGCCGTCCACCGACATCAGCAGGAACACCGCCACCAGCGCGCACGCCTGGGCGACCCCCGCCGCCACCAGCGCCCCGACGAGCCACAGCCGCCGGGACACCAGTGCCACGACCACCGCCGTGACCACCATCCCCGCCCAGATCGCGACCGTCAGCCACCACACGTACCGCAGCGCGAACCCGCTCCCGCGCTCACCCAGCGGCGGCCGGTCCGCGTACAGCGCCGCCTTGACCGCCAGCACCCCGACCACGCACAAGGCACCGCCCAGCAGCCCGCGGCGCAGCGCCCGGCCGAGCCCCCGGTGCCCGCCGAGCAGCCACAGCAGGTACGGCAGCGCCCACAGCGCCCCCGCGGCCGCGGCGAAGGCCACGGTGCGCCCGTCCGTACCGAGACGCGGCAGCACGGCGGCGATCCACCCCAGCTCGGCCCGGTGCCGCTCCCACCCGTCGGGGAACTGCTGGAGCAGCACCTCCCGGATCCCGCCCTGGACCAGGAAGTCCCCGGCGGTGTACAGGTGGCCGCCCTTCGACCACCAGGTCAGCCCGGCCGCGGCGACCAGCACCGCCGCCGCCAGCGCCATCACCGCGGCCACCCGCCCGCGCCCCGGATCCAGCCCCAGCCGGGCGCACTGCACCAGCCACGGGACGTACGCCAACGCGCCGAGCAGCGGCACCAGCAGGGCGATCGGATGCTCCGGGAGCCAACCGCCGCCGGCGGTGATGTCCACGGTCAGCTCGCCGACCACCAGGCCGGCGCCCAGCCACAGCCCCGCCCGCAGCCCGTCCGGCCCGGCCGTCCCGCGGTGCGCCGCGTACGCCGTCGACCGCCAGGCCGCCACCGCGAGGATCGTCGCCGTCGGCACGGTGGCCAGCCACACCCCGACCGTCCCGTCGGCGAACGGGGGCAGCAGCAGGGGGACGGCGATACCGGCCGCGCCCACCAGGAACGTCTGCAACGGCGCCAGGGTGAACAGCGCCGCCGGGTCGTCCAGCGCCCGGCGCCGCTGCGCCCAGGTCGGATGCGACCGCCAGAGGCGGCCGAGCCGGGCGGCCGGGCCCGCGGGGTCGCGCACGTCCCACACCCGCCGGTCGGCGCCGAGGGCGACGGCGTCCGCGTCCGCGTACAGCTCCCGGTGGCGCAGCGTGTCGGCGCGGGCCAGGACCACCAGCAGCGCCATCCCCAGCGCGGTGGCCGTCTGCCGCACCAGCGGCGCCCGCCCGGCCGGCCAGAACACCCGGTCGGCGCCCACGAAGAGCCCGAACTCCGCGCCCACCAGCGTCCCGCCGACCACCAGCACGAACGGCAGGGCCACCAGCAGTGCGAACACCCGCCACAGGGCGGTGACCGCGTACCCCAGGTCCACGTCCCGGTTGCGGATGTGTGCGAACTCGTGGAGCACCACGGCCCGGAACCCGGCCGGATCGCTGTGCCGGCTCACCGAGAGCCCCGCGTACAGGCACACGGTGCGCCGGCGCGCGTGGCCGAACGCCACCGCCCCCGGGCCGAGCCGGCGCGGGTCCACCACGAACTCCGGTACCACGGGCAGCCGGGCCTGCCCTGCCAGGCGCTCCAGCTCCTCCCGCAGCTGCCCGTCCACGGGCACCAGCCGGCGCGAGCGCCGGCGCCAGCGGGGCAGCAGCAGGTACAGCGTCGCGGCCGCGGCCAGCACCAGCGCCAGCGCGACGGGCACCGGCCACGACGGGTCGTCCGGTCCGGCGGCCAGGCAGGCGCGCAGGGCCGGGTCCGTTCCCGGGGCGACTCCCAGTTGCGCCAGGAAGTCCCCGTTGGGGTCGAGCCCGGCGGCCAGCTTGCAGGCGTACTCCGTCGCCCTGCCCTTGCGGACCAGCTCCAGCATGGTCGTCAGCATGTGGTGGCCGGCGACGACCATGGACAGCAGCAGCAGGCCGAAGCGCAGGGCGGTTCCGGCGGGCAGTACCCGTGGGTCGAGGGCCGGCGGGACGGCGGGCGGCTCCGGTGGCATCGGTGGCACCGGCGGCGCGGCGGGTGCGCTCACGCCGGTGGCTCCGGGAGGAGCGGTGCGCCGGACCCGCGCCCGGCCCCGGAGCCGGGTTCCGCCGGGGGAGCGGGCGCGCCCGGCTCCATGGCCAGCCGGGCCACCACGCAGTCCGCGAGCGCGCCGGCGGCCGGCTCGTCGAACCCGGCCTCGCGGGCACCCGTGCGCACCCGGGCGTGGACGGCCGCCAACTGCCGCTCGTCCAACGGCGGTACGGGCGGCTCCACCACGGGCCGGGCGCGCCCGCGCCGCCACAGCCGCCGCAGCCCGCCGCCCGCGCGCCTCACGCCGGCACCGACCGCGGCCCGGCACGCCTCGTCCACCGCCATCCACACCACCGGGGTGGCCAGCGCGGCCGCCTCGGCCAGCCCGAACCCCAGCGGCTCGCCGCGCTGCCGGCGTCCGAACAGCGCCACCACCTCCTCGGAGGACAGCCCGTCCAGCCCCCGCAGCAACGGCAGTTCCTCCGGCGCCAGCCGTGTCACCACATCCACGACGACGTCCCGAACCGATCCGGCCATCCGCCCGACCTCCCAGCTGATCTTTCGTCAACTGATGGTGTGCTGGCGGAACTTACCCCAGTCGGAGCTTCGTCATCCAGGAAGTTTTCCGACCGTGCCCTGCGGACGGGCCCCGGGTCCGGCGGCGCGGCAGGGCGTCGGCCCCCTCTGCCCTCGGCGAATCCGCCGCGGGCAGAGCGGCCGCATCCGGGAGCCCTCCCGGGGCGAGAGTGGAGTGGACGGCGAGTTCCGCCCCCCGCCTCGACAAGGAGACCCGATGGCCCCGCTCACCACGCCCCCGCCCCGCGCGGCGGAGGGCGACACCCCGCCCAGCGCCTTCGACGACCACCTCGCGGCGCAGCTGCTCGCCCAGCGGATCGTGCTGCTCGGCACGCAGGTCGACGACGTGTCGGCGAACCGGGTGTGCGCGCAGCTGCTGCTGCTGTCGGCGGAGGACCCGCGCACCGACATCAGCCTGTACATCAACAGCCCCGGCGGCTCGGTCACCGCGGGTCTGGCCGTCTACGACACCATGCGGCTCGTCCCGAACGACGTCTCGACGCTGGCGATGGGCTTCGCCGCCAGCATGGGCCAGTTCCTGCTCACGGTGGGGGCGCCCGGCAAGCGCTTCGCCCTGCCGAACGCGCGGATCATGATGCACCAGCCCTCGGCGGGCATCGGCGGCACCGCCGCGGACATCGAGATCCAGGCGGAGAACCTCCAGTTCACCAAGCGGGCCATCGAGCGGATCACCGCCGAGCACACCGGGCAGAGCGAGGAGACCATCGCGCGCGACGGCGACCGGGACCGCTGGTTCACCGCCGAGCAGGCCAGGGAGTACGGGCTCGTGGACCGGGTGGTGGAGTCGGTCGCCGACATCCGCCCGGCCGCCTCCCGCCGACGGATCGGACTGTGACATGGGCTCGTACACGGTTCCCTACGTCGTCGAGCGCACCGCGCAGGGCGAACGCACCTACGACGTCTTCAGCCGGCTGCTGAACGAGCGGATCGTCTTCCTCGGCACCGAGATCGACGACTCGGTCGCCAACGTGGTCATCGCCCAACTCCTGCACCTGGAATCGGAGAACCCGGAGCGGGAGATCTCGATCTACCTCAACTCGCCCGGCGGATCGTTCACTTCACTGATGGCGATCTACGACACGATGACCTTCGTGCAGGCGCCGATCTCCACCTTCTGCGTCGGCCAGGCCGCCTCCACGGCGGCGGTGCTGCTGGCCGGCGGGGACCCCGGGCGGCGGTTCGTGCTCCGGCACGCCCGGGTGCTGCTCGGTCAGCCGGCCAGCGGCGGCCGGCGGGGGACGGTCTCCGACCTCAGCCTCGCGGCCAAGGAGATGGTCCGCATCCGCGCGCAGGTGGAGGAGGTCCTGTCCCGGCACACCCACCACGACGTGGCGACGCTGCGCGCGGACATGGACCGGGACAAGGTGCTCTCCGCCGAGGAGGCCGTCGCCTACGGGATCGCCGACCAGGTGCTGAGCCGGCGCTTCGCGTCCGGGTGAGCCGCGCGCGGCCGGGCGACGGCAGGGGGCGAGCCCTGCCGTACCCGGCCGCCGCGGTGCCGCGCCGCGGTCAGGCGACGAGGCAGAGTCCGTCGTACCGCCCCGCGGGCGAGGTGCGGCCCCGGCCCGCCAGGCCCTGGCCCGTCCGGCCCACCCGGTTCCGGTCCACCAGGCCCTGGTCCGCCAGGCCCTGGTCCGCCAGGCCCTGGCCGACCCGGCTCGGGGCGTAGCGGGCCAGTTCGTCCTGGGCGAGCGAGAGCAGGTCCGCGAGGCCGAGCCCCAGCGCCCGGGCGGCCGCCGCGAGCACCTCGGAGGAGGCCTCCTTGCGCCCGCGCTCCAGCTCCGACAGGTACGGCATCGAGATCCGGGCCGCCTCCGCGACGTCCTTCAGCGTGCGCTCCTGGGCGAGCCGCTCGCGCCGCAGCACGTCGCCGACGACGTCGCGCCACAGCGGCTCCCTGCGCGCGGGCGTCCGCGGGGGGCGGGACTCCCCGCCGGACGCGGGCGGCGAGGCGTGCGGGCGCAGGGGGATGACGCGGGCTTCGTTCGGCGCTTGAGTGCTCACCCCCTCAGCCTAGGGACCGGGGGCCCGGGGGGAAGAGCACGGCGTTCTGCCCTGGGTGAATCCGCCCCTCCCCGCCCGCGCGGGCGCCGCCCGGTGGCCGGGTGCTCACCCGCAGGACACCGGACTGTCGCAGGCCCGTGGTAACCATGGGGCCGTGGACACCACGGAGCCGTCGCCGCTGCCCCTGCCGCCCCTGTCGCCCGCCGCCGAAGCCGCGTTCGGGCGCGGGCGCGAGGCCGCGGACGCGGGGGAGTGGGAGCGCGCCCGCGACCTGTTCGAGGAGGCGGTCCGCGGCGCGGGGCCGGAGCTGCTGTGGCATGTCGTCGAGGCCTGCGGTGAGAGCGACGAGGCCGCGTTCTGGATGCGGCGGGCGGCCGTCTCGGAGAGCGAGCCGGGCGGCATCACGGTGGATCCGCACACGCTGCCCATCGAGCGGACCCGCCCCGGCGCTGTTCCCTGCCAGGTCTTCGGAGTGGCCGTCAGCTGCGACGACCCGGCGCGCGCGGTCGCGGCGCTCACCGCCGCCGAGCCCCGGCTCATGCTGGTCTTCGAGGACGGCCGCGAACTCTCGCCGGAGGAGGCCGAGGACGCCTGGGACGAGGAGATGCCGCCCTACAGCCCCAACTACGCCGCCGTCGACGCCTCGATCCCGTACGTGCGGATGGACTGCAAGGGCCTGGTCCTCCCGCACATGGCCCGCACCGTCCTGCGCATCGTCGCGGACGAGCTGCGCAGGGCCGGGGTGCGGCGGGCGCACCTGTTCAGCCCGGAGCTCCCGGACGACCGGGACGGGTCCTGAGGCGTCGTCCTGGGCCCGGAGCCGCCCGTGGACCGCGGCGTCGGGGCCCGGGCCGGGCCCCTGTATGTTGATCACTCGCCGATCCTGTCGGTGTCCCGTCCCAGGGGGTTGACGCGCGGGCCCGGCACGAGGTGGCGGCCGTTTCGCACGGGGCGGGTCGCCGCCGCCGGGAGCCGGGAACGACCCGAAGGAACCCGGGAACGCCCCGGAAGGACCCCGGAGGAACCCGGGAAGGATCCCGCCCCGGGGCCGGACGGCAGCAGCTCATCGTCTCGACGTTTCCGAAGGATCCCGCATGACCGTTCCCGTCCCGCCCGACAGCAGCCCGCAGTCCGCCGAGGAACCGGCTGCCACCGACCCGTGGGCGCCGCTGACCCCGGGCCAGGGCGAGACTCCGGCCCCCGCGTCCGTCACCGCTCCCGCTCCCGCCGGGGCACCCGGCGCGCCGCCCGCCCCGGGCACGGCGCCCGCGCCCGGCGTGCCGTACTGGCCGCCGTACCCGATGCCGATGCCCGCCCCGCAGCCCCGCAACGGCCTGGGCATCGCCGCCCTGGTGCTCGGCATCGTCGGTGTCGTCCTCGGCCTGGTCGTCATCCTGTTCTGGCTGTCCTGGCTGCCGGCCCTGCTCGCCGTCGTGTTCGGCGCCATCGGCCTGGGCTACGCGCGCAAGGGCACGGCGACCAACCGGGGGATGGCCCTGGCGGGCGTGATCCTGGGCGTCACCGGCCTGCTGGTCTCGGTCGGCGCCGGGGTGCTCGTCGTCTCCCGGGTGCAGGCGGTCAACGAGGAGCGGCGGGCCGAGGCGGACGCCGCGCGCGCCCGCTCCGAGGCCGCGACCAAGGCCGCCCAGGAACGGGCCGCCCAGGAGAAGCAGCGGATCGACGCCGAGCTGAAGCGGATCGAGGCCGAGAAGGAGAAGGCGGCCGCGGAGGAGCGGGCCCGGCACCTGTCGTTCGGCCAGACCTACACCTACGGGGACGGGCTGAAGGTCACGACGGCCGCGCCGGAGCCGTACTCCCCGCTCCTGACCGTGTACCAGCCGCCCAAGGACGCCACGATCGTCCAGCTGAGGATCACCGTCGTCAACACCGGATCCCAGGAGCTCCCGCTCAACGGATCGGGACTGCCCACGGTCAGGGACGCCAAGGGTGCCCTCCTCTTCTCGCTGAGCGACGGGAGCGACAAGCTGAAGCTCATCACCGGCTCGCTGGCCCCGGGCCAGGAGGCCACCGGCGTGTACGCGTACGCCCTGCCGAACGGCACGGACCGGATCTCGGTCGAGTTCACCTACGGCCTCCTGCTCCAGCGCAAGACCGTCGCCTGGACCGGCCCCATCGGCTGACCCGGCGCCGCCCCCGTCCCACCGGCACCACGGGCATCACCGGCATCACGGGCACCACGGGAAACACCCTTCCCACCAGCCCGCCCCCGCAGGAAATCTGACGGATTATCAGGCGAGTCACGAATTGGCAACCGAGGTCCGGGTCCGCGGCGATACACCTGTGGCGGACCGACCGGTTCCCCTATTCTCCATCCGGCGCGGCGCACTCCCGCCGCGCCGGAGGACAGGGGGGTCGCGGTGGTTCTGGACGGACGGGCGGCTGTGTTCAAGGCCGTCGTTCCCTCGCTGGTCGGCCTCGAACTGTCGGGGCCCGAACCCGGGGGCGGCACCCGGCTGCGGATCCCGGCCGGGATCCCCCTGCTCATCGAGTGCTCCGGCGGGCGCCTGACCGGCAGGACCACCCTCCTGAAGACCCTGGAGGTGCGGTACGCCGAGCGCCTGCCCCAGGCCTACGCGGACCTCGGGCGCGCGGACTTCGGCCGCCCCGGCCTCGCCCTGCCCGCCGAGAACGAGGCCCCCCGGCTGAGCAACGCCTCCCACACCTCGGACCTGCTCTTCCACCTGCGGTACGAGCTGAGCCGGCGGGCGAGCAGGTTCGGCGCGGGCCTGTCCTTCCCCCGGCTCACCCAGGGCCTGCTGGCGGTCACCAGCTGGCAGGCCGTCGGGCCCGGCGAACTGGAGGCCGCCGGGCGGCGCCTGGAGAGCCTGCTGCGCGAGAGCCAGCCCGACGCCCAGGCGCGCCGGGACAAGGTGGCGGGCTGGACCAGACAGGTGGCCCCGAACCTCGGCACCGTCGTCGGGCTTGGCCCCGGGGTCAACGAACTCGTCGCCTCGCTCGCCGACATCGTCGCCACCGAACTGCTCGGCGCCCGCGCCAACAACAAAGGCCTGCGCTGGTGGGCCGAACGGCGGGTCAGCGCCCAGGGCGAGGCGAACGTCCAGCTCTCCGAGCTCGCCCGCGGCTTCCGCGGCAACCCGCACGACCGCGGGCGCGCCGAGCGCCACCTGATGGCCGCCCTCCTGGCGGACATCGACGACCACTACACCTGGGCGCGACTGAAGAACCGGGTGCCGCGCCCGCTGCTGCTCCTGGACAACGCCCACACCCCGCTCGGCCGCCCGGTCCTGGACATGCTGACCGAGGTCTGGCACGAGGAGACGGTCCGGACGCGGCCGGGCGTGGTCGTCACCGTCCTGGCACCGGAACCGGCCACCCCCGACCCCGAGAGCACCACCGCGACGACACGCAACGCCACCGGCCCGTTCTGGCGCGAGGACCGGCCGCAGACACCGGCCGGCTGGACCCTGCGGCTGCCGCTGGCCCAGCTGACCCTCGACGAGGTCACGTGGATGTTCGGCACGGACCACCCCGGGCCCGACGTCGCCCAGTTGATCCACCGCCTCAGCGCGGGCCGGGCCGGCATCGCCCACGTCCTGGTCCGGGCCGTCCGACGGGCCGTGCGCCTCGGGCAGAGCCCCGACCCGCGTACCCTGTTCGACCTGCCCGCCGAGGACGAGCCCGGCACGCCGGCGCACGAGCGGCTGCTGCGCCTCCTGGTCCCCGACGACACCGCCCGGGAGCGCCTGACCAACTTCGCCCCGGCGCTCGACGAGGACGCCGCCCACGCGCTCGACGCCCACTACCCGCCCGGCGACAACGGGACCCTGCGCGTCCAGACGACCAGACAGCTGCTGCAGCACGACCACTGGGGCGCCCACCCGTGGCCGGGCACCGGCGCGCCGTTCGTCGGCGACCCCACCCTGCGCGCCCTGCTCGGCCACCGCCTGGTCACCGCGCTCGACGCGACCCCCGGGGCCGAGCGGTGGCACGACATCCACGAGACCCTCTGCGACCGCTACGCCCCGCAGGCCGCCGCCCCGCAGACCGTGGCCCCGCAGACCGCGGCCCCGCAGGCCGCGGCCCCGCGCAACGCCGCCCCGCCCGACGACCGCTTCCTGCACCACTCCCTCGCCGTCCTCGACACGGGCACCGTCGTGCGCGCCCTCCACCGGCGCCTGGCCGGCCACGACACGGCCGGCTGGCTCACCGCCCTCAACCTGGTCTGCGCCGCGCCGCACCCGCCCCGGAACCTGACCGCCCTCGCGGCCCAGCCCGAGGACTGCCCGGCCTGCGGGGGCGCCGGCACCCCCGTGCACCAGGCGGTCGAGTTCCTCGTCGACGCGCTGTGGCAGCAGTCGCACCCGCTCGCACCGCCCGACGAGCGGCTGATCGGGAGCGTCCAGCTGCAGCTGCTCACCCTGGCCCAGCTCGCCGGGGCCGCCCACCAGACGGTGTTCTTCCACGCGTACGAGACCTGGCCGCAGCTCCTGCGGCGCTGGGTCCAGGCCCCCCACCTCCCGATCTGAGGAGACCCCCGACCATGAGCGTTCTGCCCGACGGTCCCCTGAACCGCGCGCTGGCGGCCGTCCTCGCCGCCGCCGTCCTGGCCGCCGGGGGCTATCTGGGATACGAGTACCTGCTGGTCGACGACCCCTCCTGCGCCCCCGGCGTGGAGCGGCGCGGGGACCGGCACGAGTGCGTCGGCGTCACCGACGGCGCCTACGTCTTCACCGACGAGCTGAAGCAGGTCACCGCCCGCATCAAGGCCGAGAACGACCGCGTGGCCGACAGCTCGCCCGTCACCGTCGCCCTGATGATCCCCATGACCTCCGCCGCGCCCGCCGAACGGCGCGAACTGGTCGAACAGGTGCAGGGCGCCTACCTGGCCCAGCACTGGGCCAACGACGACCGGAACAAGAACAAGCGGCAGCCCCCGATCCGGCTGGTGCTGGCCAACCCCGGCCGCGGCTACCTGCAGTGGCGCGCCGTCGCCGACCAGCTGGCGCAGGCCGCGGCCGACGGGAAGCAGAACCTGCGGGCCGTCACGGGCATCAACATCAGCATCGCCGAGACCGAACAGGCCGTGCGCTACCTCACCGCGGACAAGCACATCCCGGTCGTCGCCGGCCCCATGACCGCGGACGACATCAAGAACACCGCCGCCGACCCGCGCCGCTACCCGGGACTGGCGCGCATCGCCCCCGGCAACGCCGACCAGGCGGGCGCCCTCACCTCGTACGGGGCGGCCATCAAGCCCGAAGAGGCCCTGGTGATCGAGGACACCCGCGACAACGACAACTACCTCGCCACCCTGCGCCAGACCTTCGAGAAGCTCACCAAGGGCGCCCCCAACGCCCCGGAGACCTACCAGTCGCCGCCCGACTTCAACGACGAGGGCAACCTCGCCAACGACTTCCACCAGATGGTGCCGAGCATCTGCACCTCCGCCGCCACGACCCTCTACTTCGCCGGCCGCCCGGTCCAACTGCGCCAGTTCCTGGTCGAACTGGGCAACCGGAAGTGCAACAAGCACTACACCGTCGTCACCGGCTCGCACGCCTCCACCCTGATGGTCGACGAGAAGTTCGCCGACAAGTGGGACGCCCTCAGCACGGGCGCCGGCATCACCGTGCGCTACACCGCCCTCGCCCACCCCGACACCTTCGGGGAGAAGAGCACCGAGGGCCCCGGCGGCTCCAAGGCCGCCTCGAAGGAGCTGGCCGACCTGCTGGGCGAGCCCGACACCAAGGCACCCGACGCGATCGGCCCCGCCGACCTGCGCGACGGCCGCGTGATCATCACCTACGACTCGGTCTCCACCGCCGTCGCGGGCATCCGCAACCAGACGGTGGGGAACGTGAGGACGCCCTCGACGGACGACGTCGTCCAGAGCTGGCGACGGCTGCACGGCGACAACCGGGTCGACGGCGCGAGCGGCTGGATCTGCCTCGACCAGTACGGCAACCCGTACAACAAGGCCGTGCCCGTCGTCCACCTCGACCCGGTCACCAGGAACGCCGTCCTGGACACCCTCGCCTGGCCCCTCGGCCACGCCCCCGACCCCAACTGCTCGATCGGCAGCGACGGCTGACCGGGCCGCGGCGCCGCGGCCCGGCCTGCGTCCGACGGCCCGCGCCCACCGATAGCCTGCCCGCGTGGACCCCGCGACGCCGCCACCCGCGGCACAGGAACCCGCAGCACCGCAGCCCGCGACATCGCAGCCCGCGACGGACCGGCCCGTGCTCTACGAGCGGGCCGGCCACGTCGCACGCGTCACCCTGAACCGGCCCCACGTCCTCAACGCGATGGACCGGCGGATGCACGCCGAACTCGGCGCGGTCTGGGACGAGGTCGAACGCGACGACGAGGTGCGGCTGGTCGTGCTGACCGGCGCGGGCGAGCGCGCCTTCTCCGTCGGACAGGACCTCAAGGAACGGGCCCGGCTCGACCGCGAGGGACACCCGCCGACGAGCTTCGGCTCCCGGGGCCAGCCGGGCTCGCCCCGCCTGACCGACCGCTTCACGCTGTCCAAACCCGTCCTGGCCCGGGTCCGCGGCCACGCCCTCGGCGGCGGCTTCGAACTCGTCCTCGCCTGCGACCTGGTGATCGCCGCACAGAGCGCCGTCTTCGCCCTGCCCGAAGCCGCCCTCGGCCTGATCCCCGGCGCGGGCGGGGCCTTCCGGCTGGCCCGGCAGATCCCGCTCAAGGCCGCGATGGGCTACCTGCTGACCGGCCGTCGGATGTCGGCCCACGAGGCACTGGCCCTCGGACTGGTCAACGAGGTCGTCCCGGACGACCAGCTGGACGCCTGCGTCGAGCGGTGGACGGCCGACCTGCTGCGCTGCGCCCCCCTGTCCCAACGCGCCCTGAAGGAGGCCGTGCTGCGCTCGGTCGACCTGCCGCTGGAGCAGGCCTTCACCACCCGCTACCACTGGGAGCAGGTCCGCCGGGCCAGCGAGGACGCCCGGGAGGGGCCGCGCGCCTTCGCCGAGAAACGCGCACCCGTGTGGCGCGGGCGCTGAACCGGCCCCCTCCGGGGCCGCTCCGACGCCCGCGCCGGCGCGACCCGCTCAGCCCCCGCCCCCGCCCTCGCCCTCGCCCCGGCCCCGGCCTTCGCCCTCACCGCCGAAGGCCGACTCGAACTCGTCGATGTCCTCCTGCCCCAGCGAGATCAGCGAGAAGTCCGACGGGGTGTGGCCCCCGGACCCCTCGGCGGCGTGCCGCACCAGGCCCTCCAGCACCGCCCGCCAGCGCCCGGCGAGATCGCCCAGCTCCGCCCCGGTGAGCAGCCCGCCCGGCGACTCCAGGACGAAGCCCAGCTCGGGCCCCCCGGGCAGGTCCCGCGCCGAACCGTTGATCTCCAGCACGTGCCGCAGCGGCGTCGACGGGTCCACGCCGCCGTCGGGCACCGGGCGCTCACCCGCCGGCGTCCACGCCCGCGCGGACACCCCGGCCGGCGCCCCGGCCGGCACCCCGTCGGCACCGGGGACGTCCGCCTCCCCGCCGGTACCGCCGAACCGGCCCAGGTAGTTGAACCCGATCTGCGGCTGCGCCAGCGGCTCCAGCACCGCCCGCGTGGCCGGGTTCACGTACCGCAGCAGCCCGTACCCCAGACCGTCGCCCGGCACCTGCCGCAGCTGCTCCTTGACCCGCTTGATCAGCCGCGCCGCGTCCGCCCCGCCCGCCCGGACCTCGGCCGTGTCGACCGGACCGGGCTCCAGCCGCACCGGATGGACGGCGGTGAACCAGCCGACCGTGCGCGTCAGGTCCATGTCCTCGGCCAGCGGCACCCGGCCGTGCGCCTCCCGGTCGATCAGGAAGCCCTCCGGGGCCCGCCCGCCGCGCGCCCGCAGCCACTCGTCGAGCGCCGCCGTCAGCCCGGACAGCAGCACGTCGTCGACCCCCGCGTGGTAGGCCGCGGGCAGGGCCGCCAGCAGCGCTCCCGCCATCGGCGCCGGAACGGTCAGCTCGGCGCGGGACACCCCGCCCCCCACGGTGTCGGTCCGCGGGTCCAGCGCACGCCCGGCGATCGGCGGCTCGACCCGGTCGAGCACCCGCCGCCAGGCCGGCAGCTCGTCCACCGTCCGCTGCGCCCTGGCCCGCTCCGCCAGGGCGCCCGCCCAGCGGCGGAACGAGGTCGGCTCGGGGGCGACGGCCGCCCGCGCCGCGTCCGCGCCCCCGGCGGTCAGGGCCGTGTGGGCGAGCGCCAGATCGGGCATCAGCACCCGCCAGGAGACCCCGTCGATCACCAGGTGGTGGGCCGTCAGCAGCACCAGGGCGCCCTGCGCGGCGCCGCGGTCGACGAGCACGGCCCGCAGCATCACGCCGTCCCGCGGCGCGAGCGCGGCCTCGGCGGCCGCGGCCTGCTCGTCGAGCAGCGCGTCCAGCCGCGCCCCGTCCAGGCCCGCGGCCTCCACCCGGGTCACCAGGTCCGCCGCGGCGACGGCCGGGGCCGCGCCGGGCTCGGGGACCACCAGCCGCCCGTCCGCCTCCTCCAGCCGCGCCCGCAGCACGTCGTGCCGGTCGAGGACGGCGTGCAGCACGGCGGCCAGCAGCGGGGGCGTCAGACCGGGCGGGGCGGTCAGCACCATCGACTGGCTGCCCGCGCGCGCGGCCGAACCCGTGCGGGCCGCGATCTCGTGCATCACCGGGGTCAGCGGCACCGGGCCCCAGGGGACGTCCTCGGGGCGCGCCGCCCGCTCGGCGTCGACCGGCTCGGCCACCCGCGCGAGCTCCGCGGGCGTGCGCAGCTCGAAGACCTGGCGCGGCGTGATCGCCAGCCCGGCCTTGCGGGCCCGCCCCGCCAGCAGCATCGAGGTGATCGAGTCGCCGCCGAGGCCGAAGAACGAGTCCTCCGCGCCCACCCGTTCCAGGTTCAGCACCTCGGCGAAGAGCCGGCACAGCAGCTCCTCCGCGTCGGTGGCCGCGGCGCGCCCGGCCGCCGGGCCGGCGAAGACGGGCCGCGGCAGGGCGGCCCGGTCGACCTTGCCGTTCGCCGTCACCGGCAGCGCCTCCAGCACGGTCACCGAGGCCGGGACCAGGTAGTCGGGCAGCTTCCCGGCGAGGTACTCCACCAGCGCCCGCGGCTCGGGCGGCGCCTCCCCGCCGCCGGCCGGCACCGCGTACCCGGCCAGCCGCTTGCGGCCGTCCGCGTCCTCGACCGCGACCACCAGCGCCTGCGCGACGCCCGGGTGGGCGGCGAGCACGGCCTCGATCTCGGCCGGCTCGACGCGGAACCCGCGGATCTTGAGCTGCTTGTCGGAGCGGCCGAGGAAGAGCAGCTGCCCGTCCCGGGTCCACTGCGCCAGGTCGCCGGTGCGGTACATCCGCGCGCCCTCGGGCTCGCCCTCGGCGGGGAAGGGGCAGGCGACGAAGCGCTCCGCGGTGAGCGAGGCGCGCCCCAGGTAGCCGCGCGCCAGCCCGGCCCCGGCGAGGTAGAGCTCGCCCGTCATGCCGACCGGCACGGGCCGCAGGAACGCGTCCAGGACGAACGCCCTGGTGTTGTCCATCGGCAGGCCCAGCGGCACCGCGTCGGGCACCGCGTCCGGGTCGGTGAAGGGCAGCTGGGTGGCGAAGGCGGTGGACTCGGTCGGGCCGTAGGTGGTGCGCACCACCAGGCCCGGGTGGGAGCGCAGCAGCGTCCGTACGGCGTGCGCGGAGACCACGTCGCCGCCGGTGGACACCTCGCGCACCCCGGCGAAGATGTGCGGGGCCTGCTCCGCGAGCACCCGGAAGTGCCCGGCCGTGGCGTGCACGCTGGTCACCTTCTGGTCCGCGATCAGCCGGCCGCGCTCGACCGTGTCGATGTCCCCGGGCGGCACCAGCACCAGCCGGCCGCCGTGCAGCAGCGTCGTCCAGATCTCGTAGGTGGAGGCGTCGAAGGCGTGGTTGGCCTGCACCAGCACCCGTTCGAGGGTCTCGGCCGACCAGCACCCGTCCAGGCAGAACGCCAGGACGCTGCCGTACGTCACCGCGACGCCCTTGGGCAGGCCGGTGGAACCCGAGGTGTAGACGACGTACATGAGGTTCTCCGGGCGCACCGGCACGGCGGGGAAGGCCGCGCCGTCCCCGTTCGCGGCGGGGGAGCCGGGCGAGCCGGGGGCGTCCGGGCCCGCGGGGGCCGGCTCCAGGAGGAGCACCTCGGCGCCCTCGAACAGCGCGGCGTCGGCCAGGCCCCGCCGCGCGTTCGGCCCGTCGACCAGGACGACGGCCGCACCCGCCTGCGCCGCCGTCGCGGCGAGCCGGGCGGCCGGGTGCCGGCCGTCCATCGGCAGGTACGCCGCACCGGCCTTCACCACCGCCAGCAGCGCGGCGATCAGCTCGGGCGAACGCTCGGCGACCACGCCCACCAGCGTCTCCGGGCGCACGCCGAGCGCGGCCAGCCGGCGCGCCAGCCGGTTCGCCCGCCGGTCCAGCCCGGCGTACGTCAGCTCGGTGTCCCCGGCGACCACGGCCACGGCCCCGGGGGTGCGGCGCGCCTGCTGCTCGAAGAGCTCGGCGAGCGTCGCGCCGGGCAGCTCGCGGCGGGTCCGGTACCCGGAGCCGTCCAGTTCGTGCCGCTCCTCGCCGGTCAGCACGTCGAGCCGGCCCAGGGGCACGTCCGGGTCGTCCGCGACCTGGCGCAGCACCAGGAGCATCCGGTCGACCAGGCCCCGGGCGGTGCGCTCGTCGAACAGGTCGGGCCGGTAGTCCAGCCGGACCTCGATGTCGTCGGTCGGCGTGACCACGATGGTCAGCGGGTAGTGGGCGGCCTCCTCGCCGCCGCCGGCCGAGACCCGGATGCCGGCCGGGCCCCGCAGGCCGATCCCGGACGGACCGCCCGGAGGCTCCCGCCCGTCGCCGGGCGGCGGCCCCAAAGGCTCCCGCCCGTCGCCGGGCGGCGGCCCCATCGGGCCGCCGGCCTGCTCCCCGCTGCGCAGCGCCGTGCCGCCCCGGCCCTCGCCCGGGGGC